>NZ_MRUJ01000191.1:0-4998 GCF_002099325.1 Frankia sp. KB5
GAGCGGACCACGACGGCGCTGGTCGGGCCGTCCGGGGCGGGCAAGACGACGATCGCGCGGCTGGTCGCCCGCTTCTGGGACACCGACGAGGGCGGTGACTGTGCCCGGTGCCAGCACGAGGTCGATGCCGTCCAGCACGGGCGGGCCACCGTCGTACGCGAACGAGGCCCCGCGCAGCTCCACGGTGGCCCTGTCCGCCGTGGCGCCATCCGTCGTCCGCGGGGTGTCGAGTACCGGCAGCGGCGGGGTGTCGAGCAGGCCCGCGACGCTCGCCGCCGCGACTCCGCCGGTGCGCAGCGCCTGCAGGCGGGTGCCGATGTTCGACACCGCGCCGGCCACACCCGGGGCGAGCAGCGCGAACGGAATGATCTCGGGCGCCGGCATACCTCCGTGCACGACCAGGGCGATGCCGGGGCCGAGGACCAGCAGCAGCACCGCCGGCGGGGCGACGACGATCTGCGAGGCCGTCGTCACGGCGGTCGTCGCCGCCACCCAGCGGGAGAAGAAGTCGTGGAAGGCATCCGCGGCGCGGCCGAACCGCTCGTACGCCGACCGCGCGCGGCCGAACGTCTTGACCACGGCGATCCCGTCGACGAACTCCACCACCGCGTTGTTGATCTCGGCAGCGGCGCGGCCGTAGTCGGCCATCTTCGTGCCGGCCTCGGCCATCGCCCGGGCGAACAGCCAGATGCCGGCCACCAGCGGGACGACGCTGAGCAGCCCGAGCCGCCAGTCGACGACGATCAGGTAGACCAGCGCCGTGACCGGCACCACGATCACCGCGGTGATGTCCAGCAGCGTGTGGGCGACCAGGTAGTGCATCGCGTGCACGTCGTCGTGGACGACCTTCTTCACCTCGCCGGACCCGCGCCGGGCGAACCAGCCGAGCGGAACCCGGCCGAGCCGGTCGGCCAGCGCCCGGCGCAGCCGCAGCTGGAGCCGGGCGTCACCGACGTGGGTCAGGGTGACCGCGGCGCTGGCCGCCAGGAGGCTCACCGGAGCCGTGGTGCCGCACACCGCGACCCAGACCCACACCTTGTCCTCGTCCGGGCTGGCCACCAGCAGCGCCCGCACGGCCTCGGCGAGCGCGATCAGCGACACCACCGCGGCCACACTCGACACCGCCTGCAGCACCACGGCGGCGATCAGCAGCGAGCGCAGCGGCGCGAGCAGTCTCGCCAGCGGCTGGACAGGCCTCGGGATACTCACAACACGCCCTCCTCGAAGGCATCGGGCTCGAACACGGCCGCGTCGCCGTGCTCCAGAACGAGGGCGGCCAGCCCGGCGACGGTCGGCGCGGCGAGAAAGCCGCGGACGGGCACGTCCACGCCGTACCGGGCCCGCAACGCACCGACCATACGCAGCGCGAGCATGCTGTCACCGCCGGCACCGAAGAAGTTCGCATCCCGGTCGGCGATGTGCACCCCGAGCAGCTCGCTCCACAGCGCGGCGATCGCCGACTGCGCGCCGGGGTCAGGGGCGACACCGTCGAGGCTGGTGAGGTCCTCACCGAGAGTGGCGAGCGCCAGCCTGTCGATCTTGCCGTTCGCGGTGAGCGGCAGCTCCGGCAGCACACTCACCCGGGCCGGTACCGCGTAGGGCGGCAGCCGGTCGGCCAGGTGCGCGCGCAGCGCGGCCGCCAGCTCCGAGTCCTCTGGCGACGCCGCGGCCTCGGCCGGCTCCGCGTCGTCGGTCACAGGGGCGGCCGGGACGACGAAGGCGTGCAGGGCACGGCGGTGACGGTCACCGACCGCGACGACCGCGCCGGCACGCGCCAGTGGGAAGCCCTCCATCGCCGCCTCGACCTCGGTGAGCTCGATGCGGTGACCGCCGACCTTGACCTGCTGGTCAGAGCGGCCGAGGAACTCCAGCGTCCCGTCCGGCCAGTACCGGCCGAGGTCGCCGGTGCGGTACCAGCGGTCACCGGCCCGGCGGACGAACCGGTCCGCGGTGCGCCGCGGATCACCGCGGTAGCCGAAGGCGACCCCGCGCCCTCCGATCCACAGCTCCCCGGGCACCCAGTCCGGCCGGTCRYSCMYCSSCGGRTCGASSACSYGGWASGYCTGGTTGKCSAGYGGMRWSCCGTAGGGSAYSSWSSKYCRGYCKYSGKSSACSWCGYCGRYSKSRWRSRCGWTCGACCAGATCGMSSCYTCGGTCGCCCCGCCGAGCGCCACCAACCGGCACCGGCCGCCGGTCCGCGCCCGCAGCCGGCCCGGCAGGTCGAGCCCCACCCAGTCACCGGAGACCAGCGCGAGGCGCAGCCCGGCCGGCAGTGGCTCCGGCTCGGAGGCGACCAGCAGCATGTCGAGCAGCGCCGGGACGGTGTTCCACACGGTCACGCCGTGATCGCGGACGAGCGAGAGCCAGCGCCGGGCGTCGCGGCGGTCGTCCTCCGCCGCGAGCACCACCGTGCCGCCGGCCCCGAGAAGGCCGAAGACGTCGTAGACGGAGAGGTCGAAGTCGAGCGCGGACAGGGCGAGCACCCGGTCACCGGCACCGATCCCGTACCGGGCGTTGATGTCCGCCACCGTGTTCGCGGCCGCGTCGTGAGCGATCTCGACGCCCTTCGGCTCGCCGGTCGACCCTGAGGTGAAGATGACATAGGCGAGGCCGCCCGGGTCGACCGGCACCGGCGTGACCAGCGCCGGGCCGGCCAGCGCCCGGCCGATGCCGAGAATCCCCGGGCCGGCCCCGCCGCTCGGCTCCCAGCCGGGGGACTCCCCGCCGGTGCGCTCCGCGTTGCCGTCGGCGTCGTCGGCCATGACGTACCGCGCGCCGGATGTCGTGTGGATCCGCGCCCGTCGCAGCGCCGGCTGCTCCACGCCGATCGGCACGTACGCCGCACCGGCGGCCAGCACGCCGAGGACCGCGGCGATCTGGTCGGGGCCCTTCGGCAGGGTGACGGCGACGGTGTCGCCCGGCACGACACCGCGGGTCACCAGACCGCCCGCGACCCGCAGCGCGGCGTCGGCGAGATCCCGGTAGCTCATCGCCGCCGGGCCGGCCTGCGGATGCTCCCAGACGAGCGCCGTCCGGTCCGGCTCGGCGACGGCACGGCCGAAGAACGCGCCGTGTAGCGTGGCCGGCGCGCGGTCGACGGCGGTGGCGTTGCGCGCCGCCCGGACCGCCCGCTGCCCGGGCGGCAGCAGGTCCGGCAGCCGGCCGGACCAGTCCCCGTCGGCGAGCCAGCCGACGAGCCTGTTGTAGGCGGCGAACATCGCGTCGACGACCCCGGGCCGAAACAGGCCCTCGACGACGTCCCAGCTGACCTGGAGGCCGCCGTCGGCCTCGACCACCTGGTTGTCCAGACCGACCTGCGGGGACTGCGACAGCCCGTACACGGGTGCACCGAAGGCATCCGACAGGTCCATCGAGACGCCGTCACCGACGCCGATCGCGCTGGTGAACACGACCGGCATCGCCTCCAGGGCTCCGGTCGCCCGTGCCAGCTCGCGCAGCAGCCAGATCGGGGAGACCTCGCGGTGGTCGAGGTCGGTGGCCAGCCTGCGCTGCAGGCCGCCGACGGTGGCCAGCCAGGTGTCGGCCCGCCGGTGGTCGGCGAGCGACAGGGTGGTGAAGTCGCCCAGCAGCCGGGCGATGTCCGGGTGGACGGGCCGCCGGTCGAACAGGGTGAGAGTGATCGTCAGATCGGTGTGGGTGCTCCAGGCCGCCAGTACCTCGCCGTAGGCCGCCAGCAGCACCGTGGACACGGTGACGTCGTGCCGGCGGGCGGCCGCGCGTAGTCGCTCCCACACTTGCGGGGAGTGCCAGTGCCGGTGCCGTTCGAACCGTGGGCTGGTGAGCTGTGCCGGGTCGAGGGCGGTCGGTAGCGCGGGCGCCGGTGGCAGCTCGGCGAGCCGGGCCAGCCAGTACTCCTGGTCCGCTTCCGCAGTCCGCGGGTCAGGCCGCACACCGAGCACGTAATCCCGGAACGACACCCCGATCTCCGGCAGCGCGGGAGGGTGTGCGCCGGCCCGCGCGGCGACGTAGAGGCGGTCGAGCTCGGTGTAGAGCGTCATGATCGATAGTGCGTCGAACACCAGGTAGTCGAGGCCTACCGCGAGCCGCACCCGAGCTTCGCCGGCCCGCTCGTAGCGCAGCGCGGACACCTCGAACAACGGCCAGCGGGTCAGGTCGAGCAGCCGATGCGAGTGCTCCCTCCGGAAGGCCGCCAGCTCGGCGTCGGGATCCGCCCCCGGCCCGGCCGCGCGGACGTCGACGCGGGGCGGCGGGACCTCCGCGAGGATGCGCTGGTTGCCGTCCTCGTCGAAGACGGCCCGCAGCATCTCGTGACGGTTCACCAGAATGCCCAGCGCCGTCTGGAGGGCCACCGGGTCCCAGGTCGCCGCCGGCACGTCGAACTCGGTGTAGTGCCAGGTGCCGACGCCACCGAGCGGCAGCCGCTCGTCCCGGCCGATCCAGTAGGCGCGCTGCACATCGGTCGGCGGGAAGGGCTCATACCGGTGCTCCGGGTCGGCGACCAGCCCGTCGTCCTCCCCCAATGCGGGCGGCGTCGTGCCGTCGGGCCCCGGCGTCGCGACGGCCTGGAGCGTGACGGCGAAATCAGCCAGCCGGGGCGTGGTGAAGAGCCGGCCGAGCCGGCCGCCGGCCAGGCCCGCCTCCCGCAGGCGCACGAGCATGGTCGTCGCGAGCAGCGAGTCGCCACCCAGGCCGACGAAGGTGTCGTCGCGGCCGACCCGCTCGGCCCCGAGCAGGTCGGACCAGATGCCGGCGACCGCGGTCTCCACCGTGCCCCGGGGTGGCGTGAAGACGTCACCGGCGCCGCCCGTGGCGGGCTCGGCCGTCAGTGCCGCGGCGAGCGCGGCCCGGTCGACCTTGCCGTTACGGGAGAGCGGAAGCTCTGACCGGACGGCGACGAGCTGAGGACGCGACGCCTCGGGCAGCCGCTCGGTCAGCCACCCCCGCAACGACTCCACGAGAGGGTCGCCGGCCAGGCCGTCAGCCGGCTCCTCACCCGGGTCCCCAGCCGGCTGGACG
>NZ_MRUJ01000192.1:0-2984 GCF_002099325.1 Frankia sp. KB5
CGCCCTCGTCGACGAGCAGCGCGGCGACCCGCAGCGCGGCGTCGGCCAGCTCCGCGTAGCCAAGCCGCCGGTCGCCCGCAATCACCGCGGGATGCCGGGCTCCGTCGGCGCTCTCCTCGGCCCCCGCTTCGCCCAGCTCCGCCGCCGCCCACCGGAAGACGATCTCGTGCAGGGTCCGCACCGGGTTCTCCCGCCGCGTCGCGTTCACCTCCGCCCGGACGGTCGTCTGCGCCGCCGGCAGCAGGGCACCGACGGGTGCCTGCCAGGGGTCGTCGGAGCCGGCGAGCCGGTCGACGAGGGCGCGGTAGGCCGCGAACGCCTCCTGGGCGACCCCCTCACCGAGGCAGTCCAGCCGGACGTCCCAGTTGAGCAGCAGACCACCGTCATGCTCGGTGACCTGGGCGTCGAGCCAGACCTGCGGCCCCTGGGAGATCGTCCACGCCGGCCGGCCGAAGCACTCCTGGACGGCCTGGGAGTAGATGTCGCCGAGACCGAGCGCGCTGGTGTAGACGACCGGGGCGAGCACCGGGTGGCCCCGCCGGCGGGACAGTTCGCGCAACACCTCGACGCCGCTGTAGGAGCCGTGCCCGATGGCGGCGGCGAGGTTCTGCCCCACCGACCGGGCGCGCTCGGCGAACGGCAGCGGCTCGCCGAGATCGATGTCGAGCAGCAGGGAGCTGGAGAAGTCCCCGACGAGCAGGTCGACGTCCGGGTGCAGGGGGTCGCGGTCGAACAGCGGCAGGTTCAGCAGGAACCGCGGGCCGGCGCTCCAGGCGCCGATGACCTCGGCGAACGCGGTCGCCAGGGTGACCGCCGGGGTGACGCCGTGGCGGCGGGCCCGCTCGGTGAGCACCGCGCGGCGGCCCGGGTCGATCCAGTGGTCGAGCCTGGTGCTGCGCGCCACCGTCGTGGGTTCGCCGGCGCCGGGCCGCAGCGGCAGATCCGGCGCTTCGGGCAGGTCGTCGAGCCGGTCCTGCCACCACTGCCGGGCACGGACCACCCGGTCGTCCCCGCGGGCGGCCCTGTCGGCGAGGTAGCGGGGGAAGTCGTAGGTCAGCGGCGGTGGCGCGGAGTCCTCGGCGTGCGCGGAGTCCTCGGCGGGCCCTGCCACCGCCGGCGGGGAGGCGAGGTAGAGCTTGCGGAGGTCCTCGAACAGCAGGCGCAGGCTCAGCGCGTCGGAGGCGACCATGTCCAGATCCAGGTGCAGCCGCGTCGCGCTGTCGGGCAGCAGGGTGAGGGCGACCTCGCAGATCTCACCGGCCTCGACGTCCATCATGCGGTGGGTGTAGTCGGAGCGCAGCGCGGCGAGCCGCTCCTCGACCTCCGCCGGGGGCAGCTGGCGCAGGTCGCGGACCGGCAGCCGCGGCTCGGTCACCTCCCCGATCATGGCACGCCCGTCCTCGGTCACCCGCGACCGCAGCATGCCGTGCCGGGCGACCAGCGCGGCGAACGCGCGCCGCAGCCGCTCCGGGTCGATCCCGGTGCCGTCGAACTCGACGTAGAAGTGGGCGGCGACCCCGCCGAAGGGCTGGCCGGGCTGGCGGCCCACCCAGTAGGCGTGCTGCATGGTGGCGAGGGGGAACGGCTCCCCCACGGCCTCGGCGAACTCGGGTTCGGCGGGCTCGGGATCGGCGGATTCGGTGGGCTCGGCTCCGCCGGTGCGCGGTGCCTGGCTGAGGATACGGGCCCACTCCCGCACGGTGGGGGCCTCGGCGAACTCCGCGAAGTCCACGTCGATCCCCGCGGCCCGCCAGCGGGTGACGAGCTGGATGAGGGTCAGTGACTCCAGGCCGACGGAGAGCAGATCCTCGTCCAGGCCGAGATCCTCGGCGTCGGTGAGACCGAGCAGAGTGGCCACATCCGTCCGCAACGCATCGAGGTCGTCCCACGACTGCGGATCGATCTCCACGGGTTGGGTGCTGGTCACGTCACTTCCTCCGGTGCGTGGGAGCGGGGGCGGGAACGAGATGCGGGGCGATGCTGGCGAACTTCTCGCAGGTCTCGGCGTACTCCCGGGACGGCCGGGAATCGGCGACGACACCCGCGCCGGCCTGCAGCCAGGTCTGTCCGCCGTGGGTGTGCAGGCAGCGCAGCGCGAGAGCGGCGTCGAGGAAGCCGTCGTGGCCGACCTGCAGAGCCGCCCCCGCGTAGAGCCCTCGCTCGGTGGGTTCGAGCTCGGCCACGGTCTGGCAGGCGACGCCGCGCGGGATGCCGGAGGCGGTGATGGCTGGCGACAGCACGGCGAGCGCCTCCCAGTTCGTGACACCGGGCCGCAGCCGGCCGGCGACCCGCGAGGCCAGATGCTGGACGCTCCCGCGGGCCTCGACGTCCATGAACCGACGGACGGTGACGCTGTCCGGCACGCAGATGCCGGCGAGGTCGTCCGCGACGGCGCGGACGGACACCGCGTGCTCGAAGACCTCCTTGGCGTCGCACCACAGCTCGGCCCGCGCCGCCGCGTCCTGTTCCGCGCCACGCCCGAGCGGGCGGGTGCCGGCGAGCGGCTGCGAACTGACCTCCCCGTCCGCGCCGACCTCGGCGACGGTCTCCGGGCTGAACCCGACCGAACGCATGCCCGGCAGGTCGACGAGGAAGGTGCGGGCCGGGCTGTTCGCCCGCCGGCCCCGCAGGCAGGTCGCGGCGAGGTCCACCTCGAACGGCACCGGGACCCGGCGGGACAGCACGACCTTCGCGAGCCGACCGGCCTGGATGCGCTCCACCGCCGCGGCGACGGCCTGCTGATAGGCCTCGGCGCCGGGCGTGACGACGTCGAGCGGGCCGGTCTGGTGCCGCTCGACGTCCGCGGCACCACCGACACCACCGACGCCGACGCCTTCCGGGCCGTCGGCGGGGAGCCGGTCGACGACGGCGAGCACCCGGGCCACGGTGGCCTCGTCGGTGCCGCGGACGTCGAGGCGCCCCGGGGCGATCCGGATCTCGACCTCCGGCACGATGAGCTGGGCCAACGGTGCCGCCGCGCGTCC
>NZ_MRUJ01000193.1:0-5712 GCF_002099325.1 Frankia sp. KB5
CTTTGGCGTTGATGCAACACGCTCGGACGGAAGTATCCGGATCCATTCCGGAGGCTCTCGCGTCATGGCTGTGGGCAGCTGAGGCTGAAGCTCTGGCGGCATGCGRCGAAGAGCGCCAGGCGCGCGCCGCACTCGACATGGCTGCCCAGCACCTACCCGGCCCCGGGGGTGAACGCCTCCCGTACGTCTTTCTTGATGAAGTGCACCTTGCGCGGTGGCGGGGTCACACCCTCGCGCGGCTCGGCGCTGCTGAGGCGGTCGAAGACCTCAGCAGCGCCGTCACGCGGCTTGACCCCAGCTTCACCCGCGCCGCTGCCGGACTGCGGTGCGATCTTGCCCTTGCCCTATCGGTTCAGGGTCACGCGGACGCAGCAAAAGCGGAGGCGGCAAAGGCCGATGAGCTTGCCCGCAAGACGTCATCGGCGCGTCAGCGCGCGAGGATCAAACGCCTTCTTCACGCTTAGCGTTCGGCCCACTGATTGCCAATACATGAAGAAGCGCCACTAGGGTGCCAGAATTCAGCACCTTCCCTCCCTTGACGAGAGAGGGAACGGCGGCCAGTGGCACCCATTCCATCCGCTGCATCTCGGTCTTCTCTGATGGTTCGCCGATTTTCTCTGCACCGTGCCCAAGAAAGACGTGATGCGGACTCTGAAGCATTCCGATCATGGGCTCAAAGGTCACCAGATATTCGAGGCGGCGCGGCCTGTATCCGGTCTCTTCCTCGATCTCTCGCGCGGCAGTAACGGCGGGGTCCTCACCCTCCTCCACGATCCCGCCCGGCATTTCCCAGTTCCACACATCAGGCACAAACCGGTGGCGCCACATCAGAAGGACGTGCGTGCCCTCATCGTTGAGCATCGCCGTCATGGCGGCGGACGGCATCCACACCACGTGGTGCTCGTAGCGCTCACCGTCGGGCAATTCGACGTCGGTGAGTCCCAGACGAACCCACTCGTTCTCGTAAAGCGATCGTTTGCCGTGGACGATCCAGCGCGACCCCTCGTMCGGGGCGACAGAATCCCAGGACGGAGCCCCTCCCTCCGGTCCGGCCTGCTCAGGATGGCGCCAGGTGATGATCCGTTCCGGGCGCCAAACGTGGGTCCGCCCGATCGTCTGGTCCGGAAGCGGCATCTGTCCGCGTGATCGATACGCGCTCACCGTGGGCACGCCCACTCCGAGGTACGCCGCAACGTCGGTTGTCGTCCACCACTCCGCCGTGGGGTCCGGGGCAGTCTCTGTCACCGGCCCATCCTCCCCGACGTGACTCCCCGCGATGACCTCTGCTGACATCTCCATCCCCTCCATGGATCAACACTGGCATGACCAGTAACGCAACAGAAGGATCATCCGTGCCCACCGGGTGGTCCGCGATCGACCAGGGGAAGGTGAGCCACCCGCACCCGTAAAGGATCTTTCGGTGCATCCGCAAGTACGCACCGAAGCGCGCCACGGTGCGAGCGAAAGCGCGAACGGAACGCGCCGCGACAGGCGAGATCCAGCGAGACGGGACGGGACGCCGGAGACGCGCGATGCCTGCTCTGGCGTCACCGGAGCGGCCGATCAGATCGTGTCGGACAGGTCGCGCTCAGTTGACACGGTAGAGGTCACTGGTTCAATCCCAGTATCGCCCACCGCGAGAAACGTTTTGGCTGTCCTATGAGGGCCACCCGTCACGGGTGGCCCTCTGCGTGTGCGACGGCCGGTGGGCGGTGGGCCGCCCGGAAATCCGGCGATGGGCCCGGCCGCCCGCCGCGCCCATCGCCGGACGAAGCCGGGTCAGCCCGGGCCGGGCGAGGACGCCTCGTCCCCCAGCAGGAACGACGTGATCCCGTCCACAAGGCCCGCCGCCGCCCGGGCCCGCCAGGCCGGGTCGGCGAGCTCGGCCGCATCGGTGCGGTTGCGCATGTTGCCGCACTCCAGGAAGACCTTCGGCACCCGCGAGAGGTTGAGCCCACCGAGATCGGAGCGGATCGTCATACCATCCTCGCCCAGGTAGTCCGCCAGTGGCTGCCCGGTGGCCCGGCCGAAGGCGGATCGCACCATCGCCGCAAGACGTGCCGACGGGGCGAGGATCGGTGCGTTGGCCCGGTCCGGGCTGAGCGCGGGCGCGATGACATGAAAGCCGCGCCCGTCCGCCGGTCCCCCGTCGGCATGTATCGACACCACCGCGTCGGCCGAGGTCCGGTTGCCGATGCGGGCCCGCTCGTCGATGCACGGGCCCACCCCGGAGTCGTTGTCGCGCGTCAGGATCACGCTCGCGCCCCGGGAGCGCAGAATGGCCGCCGCCCGCCCAGCGACGTCGAAGGTGAAGGCGTGCTCCGGGTAACCACTGTCGGTCTCGGCGCCGACGGTGTCGCATTCCTTGTCGAAACCGCCGGCCGGAACCCGCCGGTTGATCGACCCCGCGGCGGCGCCGTTTCCTCCGTTGTGCCCGGGATCGAGAACGACCTTCCGGCCGGACAGGGCGGTTGGTGAGGTCCCGTCCACGCCGGGCCGGGGGCCGGGTGCGCCCGCCCCGGCGGACCCGCCCACCACGAGATGCAGAGCCACCCCGGCGACCAGGGCCACGGCGACCAGGGCCACGGCGGCCGCACCGACAATCCGAAGCAGGATCGATGGTCTGATCCGTGCCGGCATTCGGTGTCTCCCGCCTACGGAGGGGGCCCGTCCCCACCGGAAGTGACCGTACGCGGTCGGCTGCGCGGCGCGCGTACGGGGGCCGCCCGGGCCCGGCCGTCAGCCGGTGACGAAGTCGATCAGTCGTTCCACCGCGCCGAGCAGGCCCACCTCAAGGTCGGTGTAGCTGTCCACCGAGGCCAGGATCCGGCGCCACATCTGCGCCGGGTCCTCCACACCGAGGGCCTGACAGACCCCTTCCTTCCAGGGCTGGCCGCGGGGAATCTCGGGCCAGCGGGGAATGCCGACCGACGCCGGCTTCACCGCCTGCCAGATGTCGATGTAGGGATGACCGGTCACCAGGACGTGGTCACCGGCGACGGAGGCGGCAATCCGGCTCTCCTTCGACCCCGGGACGAGATGGTCCACCAACACGCCGAGCCGGCGGCCGGGCCCCGGGCGGAACCCCGCGACCACCGACGGCAGGTCGTCGACCCCGTCCAAGCTCTCCACCACCACCCCCTCGATGCGCAGGTCGTCACCCCAGACCCGCTCGACCAAGGCGGCGTCGTGCAGACCCTCCACGTAGATACGGCTCGCCCGCGCGACCCTGGCCCGGTGGCGGGGCACCGCCACGGACCCGGACGCGGTGCGCGCCGCGGGGGCCGGGGTCCCGCGGCGGGGGCGCACGAGGRTCACCCGCGCGCCCTCGATCAGAAAGGCGCCGGGTTCCAGGGGGAAGACCCTCCGGATGCCGTGGCGGTCCTCCAGCGTCACCCCACCGTTCTCGCTGCCTACCACAGCCCCRCAGAAACCGGTGGCCACGTCCTCGACCACGAGGTCACGCTCGAGCTCGACCTCCGGCGGGCGCACCGGGCGCGGGCGGGCGGCGGGAGCCAGGACGTCCGGCCCGTAGTCTCGACTACGCATCCTGCGAACCTAAGCCGACACACCATCATGATCAGGGATATCGACGCGGGCGTGTCGAAAATGTGACAGTGTGGTCGTACCGAACGGACGGGTACGCCGGGACAGGCGGGCGTATCGGAACAAACGGGTGCATCGAGATGAACGGGTACATCGGGACAGATTGGTACACCGGGAGAGGTGGGTACACCGCGACGCGAGGGCGGAGCGCGGCGGAGGGGACACGACGATGAGTCAGCGTTACGGGCCGGGGACCGCCCTGCTGATCGTGGACGTGCAGAACGACTTCACCGATCCGGCCGGCAGCCTCTACGTGGCCGGCGGTGAGCAGATCATCGCCGGGATCAATGCGGAGATCGCCGCGGCGGTGGCCGCCGGCTCCCCGGTCTTCTACAGCCAGGACTGGCACCCGCACGAGACCCCGCACTTCGTCACCGGCGGCGGGATCTGGCCGCCGCACTGCGTCGGGGACACCCCCGGCGCCCAGTTCCATCCCGACCTGATCGTCAAGGGTGAGGTGATCCGCAAGGGGGTCGACGGCAGCGACGGCTACTCGGCCTTCTCGGTGCGTGACCCGGCATCGGGGCGGCGGGCCGCCACGGTGCTCGGTGAACGGCTGGCACAGCTGGGCGTGTCGAGGGTGGTGGTCGTCGGGCTGGCCGGCGACTACTGCGTCCAGGAGAGCGCGCTGGACGCCCGGCTGCGGGGCCTGAAGGTGCTGCTGCCACTCGACCTCACCAGGTTCGTCAACCTGCGCCCGGGCGACGACGAGCGAGCCGTGGCACGCCTGCGGGACGCCGGCGTTCTGGTCGGGTGAGAAGCCGGACCAGACGAGCCCGAACCGCCGGTAGCGGTCGAGCCCGAACTGATCGTGGAGCTGTCCTCGGCGGTGGAGACTGACCAAGAGCCGATCGGACCATGCGGTCGGTCAGGCCGCGCAGTCCCGGCAGATCATCCGTCGCTCGTCCACGAGCTGGCTGCGGTGATGCACCAGGTAGCACTGCGTGCAGGTGAACTCGTCGGCCTGGCGCGGCAGCACGCGGACGTTCAGCTCCTCGCCCGACAGGTCGGCGCCGGGCAGGCCGAGCTCGGTTTCGAACGGATCAACGTCGTCACCGAGATCAGCCKCCGCGTCCGCCCGCCGAGCCTTGAGGGCCTCGAGGCTCTGCTCCGAGGCGTCCTCGATGTCAGCTGTACGAGGGGTGTCGTAATCGGTGGCCACTGAAGTAACTCCCAGAGAAGTTGTGCGTAGTCGTGCGCAACCCACAACRCACGACCGCCGGGGTATGTGCCCGTCAGACCCGCGCTACCCCGATGTGGGCTTCACCACACCCTCGGCCCTCAGACGCCCCGGAGAATCCCCTGGCCTTGACCGACGACGTTGCCGCACTGATCTTCCGCAGCCCAGGAGCCTCGTCCACCCCGCCAGCCCGCCCGGCCGACGTCCGGCAGCTCTCCCGCGGCAGCCGGACGGCACGGCCGGCGCCCCGGCGCAGCGGTTCGAGCACGTCGTCCCAGGCGGTTCCGAGCAGCCGGTGCAGGCCCCGGGAGAGCGTCTCCCGGGCTTCCCCCCGTTCCAGCAGAGCCCGCAGCGCCGCCTCCCCCACGACGACGTCCCCGTTCGCGGCGATCGCGGCGCGGTGCAGCCCTAGCTCGGGGGTGTATGAGTACCGCTCGGCGTCACACCCTGGTGAGGGTCCCTCGACGGTCTCGAACGTGACATGCCCGAGCCGGCGCAGCGCGCCAGCCACCCGCCCCGCGGTAGCAGGCGACGCCCGCCACTCCAGCCCGGCGAAGAGAAATCCGGGCATGCCGGGCTGCGCCGTCCAGGTCAACGACACTGGCGACGACAGAACGCCGGACACGGTGAACTCCAGGTGCGGGCACAGCGCCGGCGGACAGGCGAGAACCGCCAGCTTGCCCGGCACGGCGAAGGACGACGAGCCGGATGACAGCTCACGAGCTGTCGGGGACATTGCGACCACGCGGGACCTCCGTCGACGAGGAACGCCTTCCCCTGCGCCCGTCGACCCGCCCCCGTTCGGCTGAGTGAATCGTCCCATGGTCCGGCTCAGCGGACTAGCCCTACCTCCTCCTGAAGTATCACTAAATGGCCGGAAGTCTTGTCCGCACCAACCATTGGTGACGGGCTCGGGATGGGCCGAT
>NZ_MRUJ01000194.1:0-18648 GCF_002099325.1 Frankia sp. KB5
CGGCCCGGCGGTCCCGCTCGGCCCGCATCTGCTTCTCCATCGAGTCCTGGATGGACTTCGGCGGATCGATGGCCTTGAGCTCCACCCGGTTGACCCGGATTCCCCACCTTCCGGTGGCCTCGTCGAGCACGCCGCGCAGCTGCCCGTTGATCTGGTCCCGCGAGGTGAGGGTCGCCTCCAGGTTCATCCCACCGATCACGTTGCGCAGAGTGGTGACGGTCAGCTGCTCGATCGCCCGGATCACGTTCGCGATCTCGTAGGTCGCCGCCCGCGGGTCGGTGACCTGGAAGTAGATCACCGTGTCGATCCCGACCACCAGGTTGTCCTCGGTGATCACCGGCTGCGGCGGGAAGCTGACCACCTGCTCCCGAAGGTCGATGCGGTCACGGACCCGGTCGACAACCGGGACCAGGATCGCGAGGCCCGGCGTCAGCGTGCGGTGATACCGGCCCAGCCGTTCGATGACCATCGCGCGCGCCTGCGGCACGATGCGCACCGCCCGGACCAGAAAAATCAGTAGGACCACCGCGATCACCGCGGCGGCGATCACTCCTGCCATGGCGTACCCCTCACTGTCAGCCCCCTCGATGTCGGCCGTCCCGATGCCGGCCGGTTGAAGGCCGGCCGGCCCGATGTCGGCGCTGTCACATCCACTGGCATCGCCGGGGGCGCCGGGGCCCCGGTCGTCAGAGCTCGAAACTGTGGACGATGGCGGTGGCACCATCGATGCGCAGCACCCGCGCCTCGCTGCCGGCCTCGAGCACGGTGGTGGTGGGGTAGGACCGAGCCGACCAGATCTCTCCTTTGATCTTCACGCGACCCCCGCCGCCGTCGACCCGCTCCACCACCATCGCGCGCTCTCCGACGAGCGCGTCGGCACCCGTGAGCAGGGGCGGCGTACGTTGCAGCTGACGCTTCGCCACCGGACGCAGTCCCAGCCCAAATCCACCCGCCGCGACCACGAAGGCGACGATCTGCCAGACCAGATCGACGCCGAGCAGCGCGACACCGGCCCCGATGAGCGCGGCCAGCGCGAACATCGCCAGCGTCAGGTCCAGCGTCAGTAGTTCGCCGACGACCAGGGCGCCGGCGATGACGATCCAGATCGTCCCGTCGGACATGACTCCATGATAGACTGCGGCGTTCAGCAGGCGATCAAAGAATCTTCAAGGATCGCAGGCCCCGCGAACCCGGGATGAAGCGACCCCGGCCCGCGAATACCGTTCGGCCCGTAGGCTTCGGTCGTATGTCACAGGTATGGCCCGGCAGCCCCTATCCCCTGGGCGCCACATACGACGGATCGGGCACAAATTTCGCGATCTTCTCCGAGGTCGCCGACCGGGTCCAGCTGTGCCTGTTCGACGACGCGGGCAACGAGGAGCGGATCGACCTGCGGGAACGGGACGCCTTCGTCTGGCACGCCTACCTTCCCACCGTGGGACCGGGCCAGCGCTACGGCTATCGGGTCCACGGGTCCTACGACCCCGCCCGAGGGCTGCGCTGCAACTCCACCAAGCTCCTCCTCGACCCGTACGCGAAGGCGGTCGACGGGGAGGTCGCCTGGGACCAGGCGGTGTTCCCCTACACCTTCGGCGACCCCGACAGCGTCAACGACGCCGACTCCGGCCCCCACATGATGAAGTCGGTGGTAATCAGCCCGTTCTTCGACTGGAACGGGGACCGCCCGCCACGCCGGCCCTACAACGAGTCGGTGATCTACGAGGCGCATGTCCGGGGGCTGACCAAGAACCATCCCGGCCTGCCGGAGGAGTACCGCGGGACCTACGCGGGAGTCGCCCACCCGGTGATGATCGACCACTATCGCAAGCTCGGCGTGACCGCGATCGAGCTGCTGCCGGTGCACCAGTTCGTCCATGACGAGCATCTGGTCAGCCGCGGGCTGCGCAACTACTGGGGCTACAACTCCATCGCGTTCCTGGCGCCGCACAGCGGCTACTCCGCCTCCGGCGGCCACGGCCGCCAGGTGCAGGAGTTCAAGGGAATGGTCAAGAACCTGCACGAGGCCGGAATCGAGGTGATCCTCGACGTCGTCTACAACCACACCGCCGAGGGCAACCACATGGGTCCGATGCTGTGCTTCCGCGGCATCGACAACAGCGCCTACTACCGGCTCGTGGACAACCGTCCCCAGTACTACATGGACTACACGGGCACCGGCAACAGCCTGCGGGTACGACACCCGCACGTGCTACAACTGATCATGGACTCGCTGCGTTACTGGGTCACCGACATGCACGTGGACGGGTTCCGGTTCGATCTCGCGGCGACCCTGGCCCGGGAGTTCTACGACGTCGACCGGCTGTCATCGTTCTTCGACCTCGTCCAGCAGGATCCGGTGGTCTCCCAGGTCAAGCTGATCGCGGAACCGTGGGACCTCGGCGAGGGCGGTTACCAGGTGGGGAACTTCCCCCCGCTGTGGACCGAGTGGAACGGTAAATACCGCGACACCGTCCGCGGCTTCTGGCGCGGGCAGGACCACGGGATCGCCGAGTTCGCCTCCCGGCTGACCGGATCGAGCGACCTGTACGAGAACAGCGGGCGCCGGCCGTGGGCATCGATCAACTTCATCACCGCGCACGACGGGTTCACCCTGCACGACCTGGTCTCCTACAACGAAAAACACAACGAAGCCAACGGCGAGGACAATCGGGATGGCTCCGACGACAACCGGTCGTGGAACTGCGGAGTCGAAGGGCCCACCGACGACCCGACCGTCCTGTCCCTGCGCGCCGCGCAGACCCGTAACCTGCTGACGACGCTGTTGCTGTCCCAGGGGGTGCCGATGCTGGTCGCCGGAGACGAGATGGGACGCACCCAGCAGGGCAACAACAACGCGTACTGCCAGGACAACCCGATCTCCTGGCTGGACTGGTCCGACGCCGAGCGCAACGCCGACCTGATCGAGTTCACCGGCATGCTGTCAAGGCTGCGCCATGATCATCCGATCTTCCGCCGCCGCCGGTTCTTCCAGGGCAAGTCGCTGCGCGGGCAGGGCGGCACGACGCACGGCGCGGCCGAGGCGGTCACCGGCGGGCAGGCGGGCGGCCAGGACGCGGACGGCAGTGGCGGGCGCTCCGGCGACGACCCCGCCGTCAAGGACGACCCCGCCGTCAAGGACATCGCCTGGCTCCGCCCGGACGGCACGGAGATGTCCGACAGCGACTGGGAGTCCGGGACGGCGCGATCACTCGGCGTCTACCTCAACGGTGAGGGGATACCGGACCCCGACGCGCTGGGCCAGGCCATCATCGACGACTCGTTCCTGCTGTTCTTCAATGCCCACCATGAACCGGTCGGGTTCCAGGCGCCGGCGACCAGTTTCGGCAGTTCGTGGGAGATCGTCGTCGACACCCGGGCRTCGACGGCCGAGGTCGACGCCCGGCTCAGCGACACCGCGCTGCTCCACTCGGCCCTCGATCCCGCGAGCATGGGAAGGGCCGTGAAGGCCGGCGATCCCATCGAACTCGACGCCCGCTCGACCGTCGTGCTGYGCCGTGTCAGCTGACCCGACGCACCCCGACGGGGGGTACGGCGCCGACCGGGTGGTACCGACCGCCACCTACCGGCTCCAGCTCAACCTGGACTTCTCCCTCACCGATGCGGCGGTCGTCGTCCCCTACCTGGCCACGCTCGGCGTCTCCCACCTGTACCTCTCGCCCGTGCTGGAGGCCGCGCCCGGCTCGACCCACGGCTACGACGTCGTCGAGCACGGGCAGATCAATCCCGAGCTGGGGGGAGCCGGCGGGCTGCGCCGGCTCGTCGCCGCGTGCCGCAAGGCGGGACTCGGCCTGATCGTCGACGTCGTCCCCAACCACATGGCGATCGCCCCGGAAACGACGAACGCGGCCTGGTGGTCGGTGCTGCGCGAGGGACCCGAATCCCCCTACGCCAGCTGGTTCGACATCGACTGGGCCTCCCCCGACAACCCCGGCCGGGTGTTGGTGCCGATCCTGGGCGCCGGGCTCGCCGACTGCCTGGCGGCCGGGGAGATCTCCGTCGAACAGGACGAGGACGGCGACTGGGTCGTCGTCTACTACGACCACGTGCTGCCCGTCGCCGCGGGCACCGCCAACCCCGACGACGTCGCCGCGACCCTCGACGCGCAGTTCTACCGGCTGTGCTGGTGGCGGGTCGCCGCGACCGAGCTGAACTACCGGCGGTTCTTCGATATCACGACCCTGGCGGCGCTGCGCCAGGAGGACCCGGACGTGTTCGCCGCCACGCACCGGATTCTCATCGAACAGGTCCGCGCGGGGACCTTCGACGGGCTGCGCATCGACCATCCGGATGGGCTCGCGGACCCGGAAGATTACCTGCGCCGGCTGTCGGAGGCCACCGGCGGGGTGTGGACCGTCGTCGAGAAGATCCTGGAGGATGACGAGGCGCTGCCGGACACCTGGGCCTGCGACGGCACCACCGGCTACGAGGGGATCGGCCGGCTGACCCGGCTGTTTCTCGACCCGATGGCGGGTCATCCCCTCGCGGTGCTCTACGGCGAGATCACCCGTGCGGACCCCGACTACGAGGCCGAGGCGCGGGCCGCCAAGCTCGACGTCCTCGCGGGCGTGCTCCAGCCCGAGGTGGACCGGCTGACAAGCCTCGCGCTCGGGGAGGCCAGGGAGGCCCGGGCCGACCTCACCCGAACCGGTCTGCACGAAGCGATGTGCGAGATCCTCGCCGCCTTCGACGTCTACCGGGCCTACATCCGCCCAGACGGCACGCCGAGCCTGGAGGCCCGCGGGCACGTGGTCCGCGCCTGCGAGCAGGCCCGGTCCCACCTGCCGGGGCGGGCGACCGAGGTCGATCTCATCGAGGACCTGGCGCTGGGCGGGCCGGCCGAGTTCGTCGTCCGGTTCCAGCAGACCTGTGGGCCGGTGATGGCCAAGGGCATCGAGGACACCGCCTTCTACCGGTATGCCCGGCTGCTGGCACTGAACGAGGTCGGCGGCAACCCCGGCCGCTTCCCGGCGTTCACGACCGGGCACCCACGCAGCGCCGTCACCGAGTTCCACGAGGCGAACCTGTCGGTCCAGCGAAACTGGCCACTGACGATGACCACCCTGTCCACGCATGACACCAAGCGGTCGGAGGATGTGCGGGCCCGGCTCGCGGTGCTGTCTGAGGACCCCCGCGGCTGGGCCGAGGTGGCCGGCCGGCTCGCGCGGCTCGGGGAACGCCACCGCGACACCGAGCAGGGCTGGCCCGACCGGGTCACCGTCTACTTCCTGCTGCAGACCCTGGTCGGCGCCTGGCCGCTGCCCGCCGACCGGGCCACGCAGTACATGCTCAAGGCCGTCCGGGAAGCGAAGACCCACACGAGCTGGACCGACCAGGACCCCGGCTACGAGGCGGCCCTGACGAACTACATCGAGTCAGTGCTGGAGGACGACGAGTTCGTCGGCATCCTGGAGCGGTACGTCGCCACGCTGGTGGAGCTGGGCCGGCAGAACTCGCTGGCCCAGAAGCTGCTCCAGCTGACCATGCCGGGGGTGGCGGACGTGTACCAGGGCCAGGAGCTGTGGGATCTCTCCCTCGTCGATCCGGACAACCGGCGGGCGGTCAACTACGGTGACCGCACCAAGCTGCTCGCCGAGATCGGTGTGGAGTCGACCGCCGAGACCGGTGCGCCGCGGCGCCCGCCGACCCTCGACGACTCCGGCGCGGCGAAGCTGCTCGTCGTCGCCCGGGCGCTACGGACCCGCCGCGACCATCCCGAATGGTTCGGGGCGGACGCGATCTACCGGCCGCTGTGGGCCTCCGGCTCGGCCGCGGAGAACGTCGTCGCCTTCAGCCGGTCCGAGTCCGTCGTCACCGTGGTGCCCCGGCTTGTCCTCGGCCTGCGCCGCGGCGGCGGTTGGCGGGACACCACCATCCCCCTGCCCGAGGGACGCTGGACGGACGTGCTCACCGGCCGCAAGCACGACGGCGGCACCGCCTATGTGCTCCGGCTGCTACGCGACTTCCCGGTGAGCCTGCTCGTCCGCGCGTAGCACGCGGCAGGCCGGCCCCGGCCAACATCTGGTGGCCCGCGGCCGGGCTGGCAGGGGCGGCTCACGGCTGGGTCGCCTGCCTCTCACCGACCCTGAGCCAGACCGTTCAGCCGCCCGTGCGTTCCACCGCGCGTGCGGCAAGGTCCCGGCAGCCGCAAGATGGTCCCTAGGTCATGGCAAGACCCTGGTCCCAGGCTCCTGGCAAATGACATCGCGCACCGGCTCACGCCCGTCATGTTGCAATCCCTCGTAGGGATCATGAGGACCTGGTGGTGGCCCACCCGCCGGTTCGTCATGGTCATGTTGCAATCCCTCGTAGGGATCATGAGGACCCGAAAATCAACGCGCAGGTGGGACGGCGTGTCGTAGGCCCGGCGGAGGGGCGGGAGTGCAGCGAACCTCCGGTCGAACATCACGACAGCAAAATCATGGCATAACGGTGCCATACGATCAAGATGTGGAGGCATCGCGCGGCGGCTGCCCTCCCCTCCGGGGACTACCTCGCTGCCATCTCGGTGCCATCCGGCTCGGCATGCCGGGCAGCCGGGCGCCTTCGGCCGGGGACCGATGTCGTCACCATTGTCGCCGTCACGGCGTGTCCGACGGCTCTGGCAGGTAGACAAGACCGATGAGCACCCTGCGGCTGTGGGCCCCTGAGGCGAAGACGGTCAGCCTGGTCGTGGCGGGCTCCGCCGGCGACTCGACGCACGAGATGACCGCCGGGAAACGGGGGTGGTGGTGGGTCAACGTCCCGTCCGCGAAGCATGGCACGGACTACGCCTTCCTGCTCGACGACGGCAGCGAGGAGCTGCCCGACCCCCGATCGGCCTGGCAGCCGGGGCCGCTGGGGGTTCACGGCCGGTCGCGGCTGGTTGACCACTCGACCTTCCCCTGGACCGACGGGACCTGGCGGGGCATCGCGCTGGCCGGCAGCGTGCTCTACGAGCTGCACGTCGGGACGTTCACCCCGGAGGGCACCTTCGACGCGGCCATCGGCAAGCTCGACCATCTCGTCGAGCTCGGCATCGACGCCATCGAACTGCTGCCGGTCAACGCCTTCCCGGGCCGGCACGGCTGGGGTTACGACGGCGTCGGTCTGTTCGCGGTGCACGAGCCCTACGGCGGCCCG
The DNA here is from genome assembly GCF_002099325.1 of Frankia sp. KB5. Taxonomy (NCBI): domain Bacteria; kingdom Bacillati; phylum Actinomycetota; class Actinomycetes; order Frankiales; family Frankiaceae; genus Frankia; species Frankia sp. KB5. The sequence continues at coordinate 7,141 of NZ_MRUJ01000194.1, forward strand.
GACGGGCTCAAGCGCTTCGTCGACGCCGCGCACGCTCGCGGCCTCGGCGTGATCATGGACGTCGTCTACAACCATCTCGGTCCGGACGGCAACTACCTCGGCCGCTTCGGGCCCTACTTCACCGACCGCTACAGCACTCCGTGGGGCCCCGCGGTCAACCTCGACGCCCCCGGCTCCGACGAGGTCCGCACGTTCATCATCGACAGCGCCCTGTCCTGGCTGCGCGACTACCACTGCGACGGGCTGCGTCTCGACGCCGTCCACGCCTTTCAGGACAGCCGGGCACTGCACCTGCTGGAGGAGATCGCCGAGGCGGTCCACCGGCTCGGCGCCCAGCTGCGCCGCCCGCTGTTCGCCGTCGCCGAGTCGGACCTCAACGACCCGAAACTGGTCGCCGCACCCGAGGCCGGCGGGTACGGCCTGGACGGGCAGTGGTGCGACGACATCCATCACGCGCTGTGGGCAACCCTGTCCGGCGAACGGCAGGGGTACTACGGGGACTTCGGTTCGATCTCGACCCTCGCCCACGCGCTGACCAGTGGGTTCGTCCACGACGGCGGCTACTCGACGTTCCGCGGGCGCTCCCACGGCCGGCCGATCCCCCCGACCACGCCCGCCTACCGGTTCGTCACCTTCCTGCAGAACCACGACCAGATCGGCAACCGGGCCGCCGGCGACCGGGCGTCAGCCACGCTCAGCGACGGCCTGCTCCGGATCGGTGCGGCCCTGCTGCTCACCTCGGCGGTCACCCCGATGCTGTTCATGGGCGAGGAGTGGGGTGCCCGCACCCCCTGGCAGTACTTCACCGACCACACCGCCCCCGGGCTGGGGGACGCGGTGCGGGAGGGTCGGCGCGCCGAGTTCGCCGCCCACGGCTGGGAGCCGCAGGACGTTCCCGATCCCCAGGACCCGGCGACCTTCCAGCAGTCGAAACTCGACTGGTCCGAACCAGGCCGGGAGGGTCACTCCGACCTGCTGGACTGGCACCGCCGGCTGATCGCGCTGCGTCGCCGGCTGCCGGCGCTGACCGACCCGGCGTGGTCCTCGGTCGCGTGCACCTTCGACGAGGAGGCCCGCTGGCTGGTGGTCCGTCGCGGCGACGTGGCGATCGTCGTGAACCTGGCCGCCGAACGGCAGGCCGTCCCCCTCGACGGCGTCCCGTTCGACGCCCCGGCCGCATCCGCCCACGGGTTCACCTACATGCCGGGACGGGTGGAACTCGACGGCGAGTCGGTCGTGATCATCCGCCTGCTCCCCCCGGTCGAGCCGACCGCTGGCTGACCTGTCCGCGCACCAGCCCTCAGCGCACCAGCCGTCAGCGCCGGGTGTGGTCCCTGGACAGCACGAAATAGAGTCCGCCCAGCACCGCCAGCCCCACCAACAACACCATGACGAGCAGCACGACGTAGGTTCCCATGCACCCATGGTCGCAGGCCTCGGCACAACCGCCAGCGGGTCGTCCACGCCCGGAACGGCGAACAGATACTCCGGCCGGTCCGGCGTCCGGACCGCAGGCTCCGACACCCCACTCGGGTGCGTCAGCCGCACGTTCGGGCCGCCGCACCCGGCCGGGTGCGTCAGYCGGGCAGCATCCCGGCGACGCGGCCCGCGGTGTCGTTCCCCGCCGCGGCGTCCCGGGCCAGCGCGCTCAGCCGGGACATGGCCCGCTGGTACTTCTTGCGATGCGGCCCGGCGAGCAGCTCCGCTCCGAACAGCTCCCCGAAGGGCACGCCGGAGGCCACGACCGGGATCGACCGGTCGTAGAGCCGGTCGGCGAGGACCACCACCCGCAACGCCACCGCCTGATCCTCGACCGGCACGACCCGGTGCAGGCAGACCAGGGTGACCCCGGCCACGAGCGCGCCGTACCGGGAGGGGTGCAGCCCGGCGAGGTGCTCGCACAGCGCGGCGAATCCGTCCTCGGTCGCCCCCTCCACGGCAGCCGCCCGCGCGCCGACCTCGTCGTCGGTACACGGCGGGGGCGCGGCCGGAAGACCCCGGTGCCGATAGKCCTCCCCGTCCACCCGGAGGATGTCGAAGCTGGCCGCCAGACCCTGGATCTCACGGCGGAAGTCGGCGGCGGCGAACCGACCGGCACCGAGGTCCTCCGGCTGGGTGTTGCTCGTCGCGGCCAGGTGGACACCGGCCTCGACGAGCCGAGTCAGCAGGCTGGACACCAGCACCGTGTCGCCGGGATCGTCGAGCTCGAACTCGTCGATCGCGACCAGGCGCAGGCCCGCGAGGGCCCGCGCGGTCGCGGCGAATCCCAACGCGCCGACCAGGGAGGTCAGTTCTACGAACGTGCCATACGCCTTCGGACCGGGCACGGCGTGCCACAGCGAGGCGAGCAGGTGGGTCTTACCGACGCCGAAGCCGCCGTCGAGGTACACCCCCGGCCGCATTCCGGACGGACCGGCGCTTCCGGAACGGCGCGGGCCCGATCCGAACGGACCCGACACCCCCGTCCCCCGGGTCAGGAGCCCGCACAGGCCGCCCTTCCCAGAATGGCCCGCATACCTGGAACGGCTGGAACGGCTGGAACGATCTGAACGGCTGGACCGCCCGGACGAGGCGGTCAACCGGTCGGCGAACGCGGACAGCGCCATGACCGCGGCGGCCTGGCTCGGCTCGGCCGGATCGGGCAGGTAGCCGGCGAACCGGACCGCGTCGAACCGGGGCGGCGGGACGAGCGCCGCGACCAGGTCCCCGGGCGGCACAATCGGCCGGCGATCGACGAGACGCTGCGCCACCCGCCCAGCGTACGGAGACGCCCGTACCCGCCGTCCCGGCCCGCGGTATCGCGGCCGACGTCACAACGACCGCGATACCACAACGGTTGATCGGCCCCGGGCCGGCCATGGGCTCGCCGCCGACCTGGGTTCGCCGCCGATCGGATGACCAGCACCGTCGCCCGTTACAGTCGGCCCGGTGCGACGTATCTTCCCGGTTCCACCCCCGTTCGCCGGTTCCGCGGGGGCCGCCGGGGCGGTGGCCCCCGGAAAGGCCGCGGCGACCACAGACGCCGCAGCGACCACAGACTCCACGGCCGCGGCGGGCGCCGGGCTCGCGAGGAAGGCCATCGAGGACATCGAGGCCGTCGAGGACATCGAGGACATCGATCTCGACGAGGTGTACGCCTACCCCCCGTCCGCCGCGCATACCCCCTACATCCGGGCAAACTTCGTGGCCTCGGTCGATGGGGCCGCCGAGGTGGGCGGCCGCTCGGGCCCCCTGGGCGGGGAAGCCGACCTGCGGGTCTTCCGGTTGCTGCGCTGGCTCAGCGACGTGGTGYTGGTCGGTGCCGGCACTGCCCGGACGGAGAACTACGGGCCGGTGGTCATCCCGCCCGAACGGAGGGAGCGGCGCGTCGCCGCGGGGCTCGCGGCGGTGCCCCCGATCGCGGTCGTGACCGCGACGGCGGGCTTCGACCCGGGTGCCCGGCTGTTCCGCGGGGAGATCCGACCGGTGCTACTGACCTGCGAGACCGCGCCCCTCGATCGGCGCCGGCGGCTGGCGGCGGTCGCCGACATCGCGATCTGCGGCGGCAGCGCCGTTGAACCCGACCTCGCCGTCCGGGCCCTGGCGGAACGGGGAATGACCCGCATCCTCACCGAGGGCGGTCCGCTGCTGCACTCCCAGCTCGCCGCGGCGGGTCTCCTCGACGAGCTGTGCCTGACGATCGCCCCGGTACTGGCCGGACCGGGCCGACTCGGGATCATGAAAGGCGAGCCGTGGCCGGCACCGGCCGCGCTCACCCTGACCCAGATCCTCGCCGAGGACGACGTCCTGTTCCTGCGTTACCGGCGCTGAACCGGCGTTACCGGCGCTGAACCGGCACCGGCGTCATCCACAGGCGGCCGAACCGGCACCGGCGTCATCCACAGTCGCGTCGCCGCGCGGGCGCGGGCGGGCGGGCCGCTGTTAGCGTCGCCACCGGTAAACCTGATCACGATCTGGGTGGTGTGCGCATGACGGTGCCCGAGGGACGTCGCGCGACGGTGGCCGTCGCCCTGACCCAAGCCCGGCGTGCCCGGCTGGACGTAGCCGCCGCGCTGGAGCGGATCTCGGCGGTCGGTGCCGAGGCCTGGGAGGGTCGTCAGGCCGAGGTCYGGCAACGCCGGATGCGGCGGCTCGCGGCGGAGGCGGCCATGGCCCTCGATCGGTGCGTGCAGGCCTGCGAGACAGCGTTGCAGGTCCGCGAGACAGCGTTCGCCCCGGCGGGCCCCGGCGGGCCGCGGAAGGTCGGCTGACGCGCATGCCCGGACCAAGCGACCGGGTGCTCGTCGACCCCGACCGGATGCGTGTGCTGGTGTCCAGCGTGGCCGAGGCCGGGGWTCTGCTGCGCTCCTGGTCCCGCTCCCTCGTCGCGGCGTTGACGGATGCCGGGTTGCCGCCCACCCCGGCGGAACGGCTCGGCGCGCTGGAGGACGAAGTCAAGGCCGAGGTCACCATGCTGCGGCGCCGGCTGCGTCTCGCCGAGGGTGTCGACGACGGGATCGGCATCACGATCAGGCCGACATCCGCCCCGCTTCGGCGGCCGGTGCACCGCGAGGCGCCGGGCATTCCTGGTACCTCCGAGGCGCCCCGCACCTCCGAGCAGGCCGTGGCCGCCGGACGGGCGTTGGCGCACTCGCTGCGGGGGGACGAGCCGGACCGGCACGGATCAGGCCGGCACGGAACGGGCCGGGGCGGAACGGGCGGAAACGCCTCAGGCATGGTCACCCCGCGTGACGCGCTGACCGTGCTGCGGTCCCGGATGAACGATCCGGACTTCGTCCTGGGCTTTCACGACGCGCTGGGACCCGACGGGCTCGCGCGGCTGCTCTACCGGGTGGAGGGACTGTCGCGGGGGCCGATGGTCCACCGTCCACCCGAACCGCTCGGCTTCGACCGGCGGGAGGCCGAACGGATCCTCGGCGCCACCCTGGCCTCCTACAGCCACCGGCGAACTCTCGACGCCGCCTGGCTCGGTCGGTTCAACACCGCCGGGAGGACCGACACGGCCGAGACGGTCCTACTGACCCCCCTGCTCGCCTCGGCCCGCCTCGACAGTGCGCTGCTAGACCGGCTGGGCCGGATGGCCTTCGGACCGGGTGACCGACCGGGTAACGGACCAGGTGACGCCGCGGTCGCCCCGTCGGCGCCGCACGACGTCGGCCTGCTCGCCCCCGCCGCGGCCGGGCCCACGAGCCGGGGCCGACCGACCGTCACCGACTACCAGGGGGTGCTGCTGGACGCCATCGCCGCGACCCCGGCGCTGGCCGCCCGGTTCGCGGCGGACCACATCGACACCATCCTGCGCGGCGCGGCCGTGCTCGCCCTTCCGCTGCCGGTGGATCTCGCGACGGCCCGATCCCTGGAAGATGCCTGGATCCGGCTGGTGGCCGCGGCGGGAAGCCAGGAGAGCCGCCGTGCCGATCCGCGGGCCTCGGCCTCGTTCGTCTCCCGRCTGGCCGGGGCCGTCCAGGCGACCGGTGACCGGCCATTGCTCCTCCGGCTGCGGGCGGCCCTCGTCCCGGCGCTACGGACCTATCGGGACGAGCTCTACGACGCCGTCACCGCCGTGGTCCCCGGTCCCACGGTGGACCCGCAGGCCGGGGCCGCGGCGGCGCAGTCCGCCCTGGTCGAGCTGATCCCGCTCGAGGCGTGGGAGTCGCTGTTGCGGGAGTGCCTGCGCGGCGGGGCGCTGGCCGGTCTGCTCGCCCAGGATGTCACGACCTACGGTCTTCGTCTCGACGACCAGGTGGYCGCCTCGGTCCAGGGCTGGAAAACGGCCCCCGGCGGGTATTCGTCGAGCCCCCTGGCATTGGGCTACCTGCGGGTCGAACGCGCGCAGGCGTTCTTCGCCGGCGCCCTCGCCGATGCGACCGAGGCGGTGCTGCGCGAGCATGCCGACGCGGTCGGCGCCCACCGCCGGCAGCAGGCGGTGCTGCTCGACGTGCTCGGGGAGGTGGGCAAGTCCATCGATCCGACGAACCCACCGGGCACCTTCGTCCATCTGGGCGTCGGGGTCACCGTGGAGATGATCGAGGCCTGGATCCGGGCCCGTTACAGCGACCTGCCGACCACCCGCCCCGCCCAGGTCGTCGCGGACCTGCGAGACGCCTCCCGGGTCCTGCCCGGCTGGGCGGCGGCCTACGAGACCAGCGCCCGCCGGCTCTGGGCCCGCCGGGATCGTGACCCGCTCCGGCCGATCGCGGTGGCCCCCGCCGGCGGGCCGTGCCGCGTCTACACCGGCGATCCGAGGGCCGACGGGTTCATCACCTCGCCGGCGGAGAACTTCCTCGACGCCTCGGGGAATCCGCGTCCGTCCGCGCGGATGACGCCGACCCAGCGGCGTGCCTATGCCGCCTGGCTCGCGAGCCCGGCGATGGTCGCGAACAACGACCGCATCTCGTTCCTCGACGGCCGGGCCGGCAGCCGGGGATCCTCCCTGCCACCGGACTGGGGGCGGCGGCCGGGCTGACCCGGCCCCCGGCTCTCCCCGTCGCCACCGGCTAGATGATCATCCCGGCGCCGAGAGTGGTCCCGGTCGACTCGTCGATGAGCAGCACGCTGCCGGTGTTCCGGTTGCGGCGGTACAGGTCGTAGCACAGCGGGGACGTCGTCCGCAGGGCGATCCGGCCGATGTCGTTCAGACCCAGCGTCTCGACGGTCTCGTCGCGGTGCAGGGTGTCGATGTCGACGCGGTAGCAGATGTCGGTGACCATCGCCCGTACCGAACGGGTGGTGTGCTTGATCCCGATCCGGGCCCGGCGGCGCAGCGGGGCGTCGACCATCCAGGAGACCATCAGGTTGAGTTCCTGGCCGACGGTCGGCTGGTTCATCGGCCGGGCGATCATGTCGCCCCGGGAGACGTCCAGATCGTCCTCGAGCCGGATGGTCACCGACATCGGCGGGAAGGCCTCGTCAACCGGGCCGTCGAACGTGTCGATGCCGACGATCCGCGTGGTCAGCCCGGAGGGCAGGACGACGACCTCGTCGCCGGGCTTGAGCACCCCGCCGGCGACCTGACCGGCGTACCCGCGGTAGTCGTGCAGGTCGTCGTTCCGCGGCCGGACCACCCACTGCACCGGGAAGCGCACATCGATGAGGTTGCGGTCGGAGGCGATGTGGAGCTCCTCCAGGTGGTGCAGCAGCGAGCTGCCCCCGTACCAGGGAGTGCTCGGCGACCGGGAGACCACGTTGTCCCCGCCCAGCGCGGAGATCGGGATCGTCGTGACGTCGACGATCTCCAGTTTCGCCGCGAAGTGCCGGAACTCCTCCTTGATCTTCTCGAAGACGTCCCGATCGAAGTCGACGAGGTCCATCTTGTTCACACAGAGCACCAGATGGGGCACGCGCAGCAAGGACGTCAGGAAGGCGTGCCGGCGGGTCTGCTCGACGACCCCCTTGCGCGCGTCGACGAGCAGCAGCGCGAGGTCGGCGGTGGACGCGCCGGTGACCATGTTGCGGGTGTACTGCACGTGCCCGGGGGTGTCAGCGAGGATGAACGACCGCCGGGGCGTGGCGAAGTAACGGTACGCGACGTCGATCGTGATGCCCTGCTCCCGCTCGGCCCGCAGACCATCGGTGAGCAGCGCGAGGTCGACGTAGCCGTCGCCGCGCTCCCGACTGGTCCGCTCGACCGCGGCGAGCTGGTCGGAGAACAGCGACTTCGTGTCGTAGAGGAGCCGCCCGATCAGGGTCGACTTCCCGTCGTCGACGGACCCCGCCGTCGCGACCCGCAGCAACTCGGCCATCAGAAGTACCCCTCCCGCTTACGGTCCTCCATCGCCGCCTCGCTGACCCGGTCGTCAGCCCGGGTCGCGCCGCGTTCGGTGAGCCGGGTGGTGGCCACCTCGGCGATGACCTCCTCGACGGTCGCCGCGGTTGACTCGACCGCTCCGGTGCAGGTGATGTCGCCCACCGTGCGATAGCGCACCTGCCGGGGCGCCGCCGTCTCACCGGCCAGGGGGCGGGTCAGCGGCGTGACCGCCAGCAGCATGCCGTCACGCTCGAACACGTCCCGGCGATGCGCGTAGTAGATGGAGGGGATCTCCAGCCGTTCCTGGGCGATGTACCGCCAGATGTCGAGCTCGGTCCAGTTCGACAGCGGGAACACCCGGATGTGCTCACCGGGGCGGTGCYGGCCGTTGTAGAGCGACCACAGCTCGGGGCGCTGGTTCTTGGGGTCCCACTGGCCGAACTCGTCCCGGAAGGAGTAAACTCGCTCTTTGGCCCGCGCCTTCTCCTCGTCCCGGCGCGCGCCGCCGAACACCGCGTCGAACTTGTTGTCGGCGATGGCGTCGAGCAGCACCGGTGTCTGTAGCTGGTTACGCGAGGCTCCCGGACGGGTGTCTTCGGTGAGCACGCCCTCGTCAATGGCGGCCTGGACGGAACCGACCACCAGGCGGGCGGCGAGCTCCGCCGCCCGCCTGTCCCGAAACTCGAGGACCTCGTCGAAGTTGTGCCCGGTGTCGATGTGCAGCAGGGGGAACGGCAGCTTCGCGGGCCAGAAGGCCTTCTGCGCGACCCGGAGCATGACGATCGAGTCCTTCCCGCCGCTGAACAGCAGGGCGGGACGCTCGAACTCCGCGGCCACCTCGCGGAAGATGTGGACGGCCTCGGCCTCAAGCATCTGCAGCTGGGTGAGCTCGTAACCCATCACCGGCACGCGAAACCCCCCGTCGAGGCGATGTGTCCCACCAAAGTAGCGGACACGGCGGCCCTGCCGGCGGTTTCGGCGGCATTACGCCCCTCACGGTGGACCCACATCCACGACCGACGCCATCCAGAACAACCATGGATCGACAATCGCCACCCTCCGCGGCCGCTCCGAGCGCACTCCGCAGGCACGCGCCTCAACCGCCGGAGCCCCCCGCGGCGCCGATCGCCCGGAGAACCTCCGATGCCCAGCTCGCAGCACAGATGACCAGGTCGGGCAACAGCGGGTCGGGCTGGTTGTACCGCAGCGGCGAGCCGTCCAGCCGGCTGGTGTGCAGCCCCGCCGACCGCGCGACCGCCACCGGGGCGGCGGAGTCCCACTCGTACTGGCCGCCGGCGTGCAGGTAGATCTCGGCTTCCCCGCGGATGACGGCGCCGGCCTTCGCACCGGCCGAACCCATCGGGACGATGGTGGCGCCCAGTGCCTCCGCGACCTCCGTGACCAGCTGTGGGGCCCGGGTCCGGCTGACCACGATCCGTGGCGGACGCGCCCCGGCCAGCTGCGGCGGCAGCCCGCCCGCGCTGGACAGCGTCAACCCGAGCGCCGGCAGCGCCACCGCGCCCGAGACGAGCTCGCCGGCCTGCCAGAGCGCGACATGCACCGCCCAGTCCGACCTGCCGGGTTCGGCGAACTCGCGGGTGCCGTCCAGGGGGTCGACGATCCAGACCCGCTCCGCGGACAGCCGCGCGACGTCGTCAACGCCCTCCTCGGACAGCACAGCGTCCCGCGGGCGGTGCCGCGCCAACGCCCGGGTCAGGAGCTGATGCGAACGCGCGTCCCCGGCGTCACGCAGGGTCGCGGGTTCGGCGAACCCGACCTCCTCCCTGATCCGCAACAGCAGTTTGCCGGCGTCCGTGGCCAACCGTCGGGCCAGGACGTCGTCATCGAGTTCGTCGGTCGCGATGTCGACCGGCACGGTGGACGGCGGGCGGGTGTCATCGGTGTTCATTGGGATGGAGTCTGTCACCAGCTACCGTCGCAAGTGTGAGTACCACCTCCCATCCCGCCCCCGATCCTGATCACCACCCCAGGTCCGGTGCCAACGGTGCCGCCGGTGTGACCGGCGGATCTGGCAAGTCCGGCGGGTCCGGACCAACCCCCGTCCTGGCGACGCCGGCCCGGGGCGCGGAGCTGACGGCCGCGTCGGTCGCCTGGCCGTCGCTGACCCTGCGCCCGACCCAGCTCGCCGAGCTGGAACTGCTGCTGCTCGGTGCCTTCGGGTCGGAACCCGGTTATCCCGAGGACCCCGAGATCAACGGCGTGCCGGTGCCGACCCTCGTCGTCGGCGCGGCCGAGGCCGAGGCACTGACACCGAGTTCCACGGCGGCCCTGCGGGACACCGAGGGAGTGATGATCGCGGCGCTGCACCTCCGAACGACCATTCCCCTGCCGGACCAGCCGGGGGGGCCGGACGGACCCCGGGTCCGGCTAGTCGGCACGGTCGAGGGCATCCGGCTGCCCCACCACCCCGATCATCCCGGCCTGCGGCTCACCCCGGCCCAGGTCCGGGCCGAGCTGCTCGCCCGAGGCTGGATCAGCCTCGAGGCGGGTTCCGGCGCGTGCTGGGCGGTGTGGGCGGACGGCCTGCTCCACACGGCGGACGTGGGCCGGATCCGGGCGCTGACCCGGCAGGGCAAACGGTGTGTCGTCCTCGCCCCGGTGGGTGGCGCCGATCCCGCGGACGCCGAGCATCACCTGCGGGTCCGTTGCCTGCTCGCCGCTCTCAAGGCGGTTGACGCCCCGTTGCGGGCCGCCGAGGCGACGCTCTCCTCGGAGGCGCTCGCCGCCGACGCGATCAGCCCGCCGGGTGTTGCCGGCCGGCGGTCGGAACCGCCGCCAGACCCCTACCGGCGGCCGAAAGCCGGCGAGGCGGGAACGCCGGAGCACCGCAGCCTGCTGGTCCTCGTTCCGGTCATCCCGTCGGAGGCGCTGGCCACCCCCCGCGAACCGGGCATGAGCGCGACGGTCCTGAAAACATCCGCGAAACCGAGCGACGCGGCGGCAGGGGTACCGGGCCCGGCCACGGCCGTGACGCCCGCCCCCCCAGCGCCGACGGACCTGGCGGACATCGCGTGGGCGGCGGCGGGCGCGGCCTGGACAGGCGTGGAGACGGCGGCGAGCTCCGCCGACGAACTGGCGAAACTCGCCGCCCAGCGGGCGCATCTGGCCAGCTTCTACGGCCTGACCGGCAGCCTCATCGGGCCGGCGATCGGGGCACCCGGGCGGATGGAGCTGGCCTCGCTGCTCGACGCTGGCAACCCGATACCGGCCGAACTGACCCCGCCGACGGTGGCCGCGGAGCTCTCCCGCGCCATCCCACCACGTTCGAAGCGGGGCCTGACCGTGTTTCTCACCGGGCTGTCCGGCTCCGGGAAGTCGACGCTGGCCGGCCTGCTCGTCTGTCGACTGCTGGAATACGGCGGACGCCGGCTCACTTTGCTCGACGGGGACGTCGTGCGGACCCACCTGTCCCAGGGACTGGGATTCTCCCGCGCCGACCGCGATATCAACGTCCGACGGATCGGCTTCGTCGCGGCCCAGGTCGCGGGAGCCGGAGGCACCGCGGTGTGCGCGCCGATCGCGCCGTACGCCGACGTGCGCGCCCAGGTCCGGGGGATGGTCCGGGCCGCAGGCGGCGGATTCGTGCTGGTACACGTGTCCACACCGCTGGAGGTGTGCGAGGCGCGGGACCGCAAGGGGCTCTATGCCAAGGCGCGCGCAGGCGTCCTGCCCGCCTTCACCGGCGTGTCCGATCCGTACGAGACGCCGACCGACGCCGACGTCACGGTGAACACCGCGGA
>NZ_MRUJ01000195.1:0-24775 GCF_002099325.1 Frankia sp. KB5
AATTCTCATACGAAAGGGTGGCGGCCACGCCGCCCTGGCTGCTCTCGGGATTACCAGGGTAATTTTGCGGAAGTGCTCGACAACTTCGAACCGCACCTTTTGCATGCTGTTCCAGATGACGAAGCTTCCTGGAGTGACAACAATCTTCTTGTCCTCGATGGCAAGCCGTTCAGTCCCAGCGGTAGCGAAGAATATCGCGATATTGTCCTCGCTGGTCCGGCTGATCAGATTTCGACTACGTTCACCCCTGCACGGATCACATGCGATATCCAGCAGCGCGATGTCATCGAACCAGCGACGCTCAATCGAGGCACGGTAGGGTAATCGCCCTGGAGGAACATCAGTGTGGAATGGCGTCACCGCGCTGCCCAGGATCTCCTCCCAGCGTCCAGGACGGTCGCGATGGGGTACATCGACGAGGTCGTACGTCTCGTAGATTCGCATGATGGCCTCCTACCGGGAACCTGGGCCGCCGCGCCCGCAAGCATAAGCAGTGGGAAGACGTGGGGGAAGCCCAGGTAAGTCGCGATAGCGGAATCCACGCTCGTGGTGTACGAATAGCGACCGGCTGGCGACTCGTCGAAGGCGAGGGTCRCACAAGGCTCACCAGGGTGGCCAGGGTGGCCGGTGGGACTCGCAAGGCTTACTGGTGGGACCAGCGTGATCACCGGCCCCACCAACCGACTGGCTACGAGAGGGCGAAGCTGGTCAGGTCAACCGGTATGATCCCGTGCTTCCTGCAGTACTCGTTGTATCGTTCGGCGAACGTATGGGCCTGCTCGATGCCTATGATCTCGTCGCTTGGGCCGAGGAAAGCAATAGCTCCTTCAACCGAGATGAACACCTCGATGCCCTCGTCAGGCTCCACAATGAACGTGTGCCTGCTGTTGGCGACCTCGTACACGAAGTCACCCGGCCCCGACACCCAGGCGTGCTCCGCGTACCGCCATTTCCCTCGAACGGTGTAGACAAGCACGCGGCCATAATGGTCGTGCACACCCAGCGAAGCTCCSCCCGGCGCCCGCAGAAGCATTTGCGTCTCGCTCTTGATCAGATCCACATGAAGGATCTTTAATTCCACCTCGTTCGTGTAAGGCGTGAACGGAACCCAGGGAAGATCATCGACTCCCGTGTACGTTGGAGCGAAATGTTGGAGGGGATTGACCAGTGTCGTCATCTGCATCTCCTCGGGTGGCTGTCGTCGATCCCTGCCTTCGGAATCGTCTGGATCCGGCGGGGAACAGCCGGCTAGGCGAGCGGTAGGGTTTGATTCTGGACCCACCAAAAGATCCGAGATAGAACAGCGGTGACAGATCCCTGAACATACGCGACAAGCGCGGGTGCCACGCGCGCCATTGGGGCGCGGACCGGGGTGCCGATGACACCGCCGGGCAGGATAATCCCCTGATGATGCGGATGTCCGACGACCGTGTGCGAGAACTCACCGCTGCGCTGGAACACGACGAGGGACTGGTGGATCCCACGATCAAGCGTGTCCGGCGCGAGATCCCGGCCTATGAGGTGGTCCCGACCGAGGCGCTGGTGACGAGCATCCACCGCAACGTCGTGCTGGCGTGCCGCACCCTGCGGGCGGGCGTCGTGCCGCCGAGCTCGGAGATCTGGCAGGCCGAGCGCACAACGCTGGAACGGCTCCGGCAGGGCGTGCCGATCGAGGACATCATGGGCGGCTTCCGCATCTGCATAGCGAGTATCCAGGACCGGCTGGTGGATCGCGCCCAGGAGTTCGGGGTCGACCACCCCGAGTCGCTCACCCTCACCTCGCTGCTGTGGAAGCTGAGTGACGTGTTCTCCGCTCGTGCGGCGAGCGCCTACCGTGAGTACGGCCTGTCGCATGCGGTGGCGGACCGAAGGCGCAGGGACGAATGGCTCGCCGGGCTGCTCGCCGRCACCCTGTCTCCGACGCAGATTGAGCAGGGGTGCATCCGCTACCACGTGCGGCGCGACACACGCCTGCGGGCGGTGTGCACTGCCACCCTGTCGGAAGCGGAGCTGGACCARGCCCTCAACCTGATCAACCAGGGGTGCCGGCGCAGCAACATGGTCCTGCTCCTGGTGCCCTCCCAAGGCCGGCTCGTGGGGATCGTGTCGGGGCCGCCACCCGCGGTCCCGGGGCTGCTGGTCGCCGCCGGGCCCGAGGGGCCGCTGGGCCGGGTCGCGGCGTCCTTCTCGGTGGCCAACGACGTATTGGCCGCGGCCCGACTGCGCCACGACGAGGGCGTGCACACCCTCGAGAGCCTCGGCTGGCGGGTGGCCGTGCCGCGTGCGGCGGACGTGACCGCACTGATGCGGGCCCGCTACCTCCAGCCGCTCCGGGACACCGGTGCGTTCGGGGAGGAAGTCGTCGAGTCGCTCCGCTGCTACCTGGCCAATGGCCGTAACATCCCGCGGACCGCCGAGGCGCTGCATGTACACGTCAACACGCTGCGCTACCGACTAGCCCGGTTCGAGGAGCTGACCGGGCGGTCCCTGGACGACACCGACACCCTGGTGGAACTGTCCTGGGCCTTCCATGCGGAGACGGCAGCCCCGCCGGTTTCGTAGCCGCGTACGAAGCGAAGGGCGCCGCGTTGGCATCCCGCCCGTAGCCTTCGATGTGTCGCACGCCACATCCTGTTGGAAATTCGTACCCGTTACCGGGCCCATCAGAGCTCGACGTTCCGAGCTGGTGGTCTCGGCCCCGCCCAACAGGGGAGCAACCCATGACCGCTTCGATGACAGCAACAACCGGCCTCCGGGAGCGGACCAACCACTATCGGCAGCTCCTGGCCGCCTCCGTCGGCAACGCCGTCGAATGGTTCGACTGGTACATCTACTCGATGCTTGCGGTGTACTTCTCCACGCAGTTCTTCCCGGCCAGCCCGGGAGGCAGCCTGGTGCCGCTGATGTCGACCTTAGCGATCTTCGCCGTCGGATTCTTCGCCCGCCCGGTCGGAGCGCTGATCCTCGGGATTCTCGCCGACCGGATCGGCCGCCGCAGGACGCTCAGCACCACGATTATGGGCATGGGCCTGGGCAGTCTCATCATCGGGCTTGCCCCCACCTACAAGCAGGTCGGGGTCGCCGCCCCGGCACTGCTCCTGCTGGCCCGGCTGATCCAGGGTGCCTCCGCGGGGGGCGAGTATGCCGCGGGAAGCGCGTTTCTCATCGAGTCCGCGCCGGCTGGCCGTCGGGGACTGTACTCGAGCTTCTTCTACATCAGTGCGACCTCGGCCAACCTGGCGGCGATCGGGATCAGCGCCTTACTCGCCAGCACGCTGGACTCGCAGAACATGACCAGCTGGGGCTGGAGGATCCCCTTCCTGCTCGGCTCGGTCGCGGCCATGGTCGGCATGTGGATCCGGACGCACGCCAAGGAGACCCTCACCCAGACGGCGGACGAGCCGGCCGGTGCCCGTCGTGCCGACATGTTCGAGTTCCTCCGCCGGCACCCCAGGGAATCCCTCCAGGTGTTCGGGCTGACCGCGGCCCCGGCCCTGGTGTTCTATGTATGGACCGCCTATCTGCCGACGTACGCGAACATCACGGTGGGCTCCAACCTCAAGCACGGCCTGCTCTCCGGTGTCGTCGCGCTGACCATCTTCCTCGCCCTGCAGCCGGTCTTCGGAGCGATCTCGGACCGCGTCGGCAGGCGGCCGATGCTGCTCATCTTCGGCACCTTCTTCGTGGTCGGCACGGTTCCGATGCTGGCCCTACTGGACGGCTCGACCACCAGACTGCTCCTGGTTCAGATCATGGGGCTGGTGTTCCTCGCCTGCTGGTCGTGCATCTCGAGCGCGGTGGTCGCCGAGCTGTTCCCGGCGCGCCTGCGCAGCTCCGGTATCGGGTTCCCCTATGCGCTCTCCGTCGCCCTCTTCGGCGGCACCGGCCCCTACGTCGCCACCTACCTCGTGGACATCGGCCACGCCGCCTCCTTCGGCTGGTACGTCACCGCCGTCGCCCTGGTCAGCACCGTGGTCTTCAGCCGGCTCCCCGAGACCGCGCACCGGCCCCTGCACTGACCGACAGGAGACATCGCCCGCGAGTCCGAGCGTCCGAGCGTCCGAGCGTCCGGATCACGCTGGCAGGGAACGGTGGTGGCTTCCACCGCGGTGGCTTCCACCGCGGTGGAGGGGCTGTCGCATCCCTACAGCCGTCGAAGCGGCCAGAACGGTCACCGCCAGAACGGTCACCGTCAGGAGGCCGCCTGGCCGTCGGCCAGACCCGCGATGGCCGCGCTGACGGCGAGAATCCGGCGCGCGTTGTCGACGTGCAGGTTCTCGATCAGCCGGCCGTCGACGGTCGCCACTCCGCGGCCCTCGCGTAGCGCCTCCTCCCAGACCCGCACGATCTCCGCGGCCTGCGCGACCTGGGCCTCAGTGGGTGAGAACGTGCGGTTACACGTCTCGATCTGGTTGGGGTGGATAAGCGTCTTACCGTCGAAGCCCATCTCGCGGCCCTGGCGGCATTCCGCCGCGAAGCCGTCGGCGTCGCGGATGTCGTTGTAGACACCGTCGAGGATCGCGGTTCCACTCGCGCGCGCGGCCAGCAGACACAGCCCCAGGCCGGTCAGCAGCGGGGCGCGGCCGGGCACGAATTCGGCACGCAGCTCGTTGGCCAGGTCGTTGGTGCCCATCACGAGGACGGTGAGCCGCGGCGACGCCTGGGCGATCTCCTGGGCGCGCAGGATGGCACCAGGTGTCTCCACCATCGCCCATATCATGGTGCGGTCCGGCGCGCCGGCCGCTTCGAGCCCTTTTTCGATCGCGTGGACGTCCGACGGCGACTCGACCTTCGGCACCACGACGGCGTCCGGGCCCACCCGTCCCGCGGCGCGCAGGTCGTCGGCATGCCAGGAGCTGCCGCGGGCGTTGACGCGAACCGTGACCTCCCGGTGGCCGTAGGCGGCATCGGCCACCGCCGCGCAGACCTGCTCCCGGGCGCGCTCCTTGGCGACGGGCGCCACCGCGTCCTCGAGGTCCAGGATGAGCGCGTCGGCCGGCAGATTCCTGGCCTTCTCCATGGCGCGCTCGTTGGCCCCGGGCATGTAGAGGACGGAACGCCGCGGACGGTACGCGGCGGGTGGGCGGCCCGCGGACGGGGAACCCGGGGAACCCGCGGCCGCGGTGCCGGTCATCGTGCCTCCGGCGCGGGTAGTCCGTAGGCCGCCGCGAGCTGCGCGTCCCGGGCGGCGAGGCGAGTGGCGAGAGTGAGGATGACCCGGCACTGCTTCACCGAGGCGTCGTCCTGCATCGTACCGTCCACCATCACGGCACCCGTTCCGTCGCCCATGGCCGCGACGACGCGCTTTGCCCACTCGACATCCGCGGGCTCGGGGCTGAAGACTTTCTTCGCGATGTCGATCTGAACGGGATGCAGTGACCACGCCCCGACACACCCGAGCAGGAACGCGTTGCGGAACTGGTCCTCGCAGGCGAGGACGTCGGCGATGTCACCGAACGGCCCGTAGTACGGCATGATCCCGTTCGCCGCGCAGGCGTCTACCATCCGGGCGAGCGTGTAGTGCCAGGGATCCTGCTGGAACGTGGCTCGGACAGCCGCCGGGTCGTCCGGCCGCGGATCCTGGCGTACCAGGTAGCCGGGGTGCCCACCGCCGACACGGGTTGTCTTCATCCGCCGGTCCGCCGCCAGGTCCGCCGGGCCGAGGGACAGACCCTGCATGCGGGGACTTGCCGCGCAGATCTCCTCGACGTTCGCGACCCCTCGCGCGGTCTCCAGAATCGCGTGGACAAGCACCGGCCGGGACAGGCCGGCCTTCGCCTCCAACTGGGCGAGGAGGCGGTCCACATAGTGGATGTCCTCCGCCCCCTGGACCTTGGGCACCATCACCACGTCGAGATTCTCGCCGATGGCGGGCACGAGCGTGAGCAGGTCGTCGAGCCCCCAGGGTGAGTCGAGGCTGTTCAGGCGGATCCAGAACTGCGTCTCACCGAAGTCCGCGCCGTCGACGATCTTTATCAGGTTCTCCCTGGCAACGATCTTGTTGTCCGCTCGGACCCCGTCCTCGAGGTTCCCGAGCAGCACGTCGACCCGGGGGATGATCTGCGGCAGCTTCGCCGCCATCTTCTCGTTGCTCGGGTCGAAGAAGTGAATCATCCGGGACGGCCGCCACGGGATCTCGCGAGGCGGGGGTGGCGCCCCCACGGCGAGGGGAGCGAAGAAATCCTTGGCGCTGCGCATGTGAAATCTCCCGGGAAGGAACCCTGGCCGGTGCCGGGTGACCGGCTCCCGGCGACCAGCGCGACACTCAGCGTCGACGACGCCCGACTCCGCCGGACTGTATCAGTTTGATGTCCGACACGCTCCCCTGATCATCTCCCGCCCGATCGCGACCGTCGAGGTCATGGTCCAGTCGGCAGGCATTCTCTGCGATCCGGGCGCTCTATTTCTGTTCCATGAGTTCCGCATAAACCACTGCGACAGGAGAATTCCCCGTCGCCATTCCGTCCAGGTCCGCAGTCTGGCTTTCTCCGTGCGGACGTCTTACCCACGCCGTCGGCGTTCGGTGCCTGTTCACGAGCAGCCCCCTCAACCAGCCTCCCCTCAACCAGCCCGATCGGAGACATCGTCTGCGCCCGATACGAAGGGGCATGATGACCTCTGCCATCCCCGGTCCGGCCCGGGCGTCGGCGTTCGCGCTGTTCTCGTCGTCCGCGGGTGCCGGGCTGGCCGGCGGCCCGTCCTCGCCGGTGTCCTGCTCGACCACTTCTGGTGGGACTCGATATTCCTGGTGAACGTGCTGCTCGGCCTGCTCGGAGTCGCGGGCGGCCACGTGAGCCGGCGCCGATGGCTATGATCGCCAGAAAGTCCAGGATGCGGGAARCACAGTCCACAGGCTGGAACGCCGCTGTACGGCCGTCCCGGCGGTTGGCGGCGAGTGGTCGTGTACGTCGGGGAGAACCCGGAGAAGGAGTTCGAGGAGCCGCCATGACCAACGCCGCTCCACCCGCCGCTGCGGTGCCCGGTCTCGCCGCCCGAGCCGGCGCCGTGCGCACCTCGCCAGTGCGGGAGATCCTCGCGCTGACCGCCCACCCGGAGGTGATCTCCTTCGCCGGCGGTCTACCCGCTCCCGAGCTCTTCGACGCCGACGGAATCCGGCGCGCCTACGACCGGGTGCTCACCGAGGAGCCGCGGCGCGTGCTGCAGTACTCCGCCACGGAGGGCGACCCGGACCTGCGCCAGACGGTCGCGGAACGCCTGGCGCGCCGCGGCCTGCCCACCCGAGCGGACGACCTGCTGATCACGACGGGCTCGCAGCAGGCCCTGACGCTGCTGTCGGCGACGCTCGTGGAGCCGGGTGACGCGGTCCTCGTGGAGGATCCGACCTATCTGGCTGCCCTGCAGTGCCTCGGCCTCGCGGGTGCCCGGGTGGTGCCCGTCCCCACCGACGAGCACGGGATCCTCCCCGACCGGTTGGCGGAGACGGTGGCCCGCGAGCGTCCCAGACTGCTCTACCTGGTGCCGACCTTCCAGAACCCCACCGGTCGGACGCTGTCCGCGGCGCGCCGCGCGGCCGTCGCCCGGGTGGCCGCGGAGCAGGGCCTGTGGATCGTCGAGGACGACCCCTACGGTGAGCTGCGCTTCCAGGGCACGCGGGAGCCGTGGATCGCGTCGTTCGCCGACGCCGCCGACCGCACCGTCCTGCTCGGCAGCTTCTCCAAGATCATAGCCCCAGGGATGCGACTGGGCTGGCTGCGGGCCCCGGCCATGCTGCGGCGGGCCTGCGTGATCGCCAAGCAGGCCGCGGACCTGCACACCTCCACGGTCGATCAGGCCGCCGCCGCCCGGTATCTGGCCGACGCCGACCCCGACCTGCACATTGCTCGGATGTGCGCCGCCTACCGCGAACGCCGCGACGCGCTCCTCGACGGGCTCGCCTGGGCGCTGCCGCCCGGGAGCAGCTGGAACCGGCCCGAGGGCGGCATGTTCGTCTGGGCCCGCCTCCCCGATGGTCACGACGCCACCGCCCTGCTGCCCGGCGTGGTGGAGCACGACGTGGCCTACGTTCCCGGTGCTCCTTTTTTCGCGGGGCCGCCGGACCCCGCGACGCTGCGCCTGTCCTTCACCACGCACCCGCCGGTGGAGATCACGAAGGGGTTGACGCGGCTGGCACGGGCGTTCGGAGTATGACCGTCATCCCTGACCGGGTGCCGGTGCCGGCCCGACACGAGTCGGCGGAGATCGACGAAACGGCGGGGACCGACGAAACGATAGAGACCGCCGCAAAGGCGCTTAGGCGAACACGTCCTGTAGCCAGTCGGTCCAGGCCTGGGTGGTCTTCGCCTGGTCGGCGCCGGGGGCGAACAGGTGCAGGGCGATGCCGATCGGGGCGCCGAAGGCGTTGCGGCCGAAGAAGCGGTACAGCCCGTCGCCGGTCCGCAGGCCGAGGAAGTGGGGATGCAGGTAGTCGACCACGGCGTCCAGCGGGTCGATGCCCGGGAGGGTGACGCGCACCGCGTCGCCCTGGCCGACCTCGTCGGCGACGCCGAGCTCGCGGCGCAGCCGGACGAACGCGTCCGGCGCGGTCGAGGACGCCGGCGCGTCGGCCGCGACGTAGGTCACCGGCCGGCGACTGAAGTACCGCAGGTACTGGCCGAGCGTGTGCAGGTAGAAGTCGGTGTGCTGGCTGGCGCCGTCGTACTGGTTCTCCCAGTCGTCGACGAAGATCCCGCTGTGGACGTAGCGGAAGGAGGTCGTGCCGCCGTCCCGGCCCTCGATCACATGTTCCAGCTGGTTGAGCCAGCCATCCGCACCCTCCACCCGGGTGACGAGGTGGTGCGGCGGATCCCAGACGGTGACCGTGCCCCCGAAGGGCGCGGCGCCACCCTGGCGGGGCTCGAACTCCATCGGCCACAGCCATCCGCCGTTACCGGTGGTCACGGCGTCCCAGTACTCCTCCGGGGAGGTGGGCAGCACGCCCTCGCGGCGGATCTCGAACCCACGGGACATCTCTAGTTCTCCTTGGTTGCGGTGGGGCCATCGGTTCCGGTGGGACCGGCTGCGCTGGTAAGGCCGGCTGCGCTGGTGGGACCGTCGATGCCAGTGGGACCGGCGGTGCCGAGGCCGAGGATGCCCTCTCCCGCCTCGGATCCCGCATTGGACCCGACAGCCACCCGCTCGGGCCGCGTGACGCTCGGGTGCAGGGCGACGACGAAACGGTGGGAGCGCCCGCCCGCAGCGGTGGTGTCGTGGTACCTGCCGACGAGGGCGGCAACCGTCTTCCCGAGCTCCGCGGCGAACGCGGCGCGGTCCGCGGCGGAGGCGAACCGGATCTCGCTGTCGATCGCGAACGTCGCCAGCCGCTGCCGGGCGGCGGTGGCACCGGTGAGGAGGTCGCCGATCTCCCGCACCAGCCGGGCACCGAGCGCGAGCAGCCATCGGGCAGAGCGCTGATCCGGCGACCGGCCGGGATCCGGGGCGACCGCCGGCAACGCGGTCGGCGAGATCACATAGGAGGCCGCCGTCGCCCGTAATACGCGCTCGGTGCAGTTGCCCCTTCTGCGTTCCTCGACGAGTTCGACCAGCCCGTGACGCTCCAGGGCCCGCAGGTGGTAATTGACCCGCTGACGTGACAGCCCCACGGGAGTGGCCAGGGTGCTGGCCGAACCCGGCTCCGCGAGCGCGGCCAGCAACCTCGCCCGGACCGGGTCGAGCGCGGCCCCCGCGGCGGCCGGGTCATCGATCACTGCGACCTCCAACATGCGCCTCATCGTCCTGCCGAAAATTTTCCTTGTCAAGGAGGACAATCATGTCGGAGCAGATCCGGAGCAGATCCGGAGCAGATCCGGAGCAGGCCCGAAGCAGGCCCGAAGCAGGTACGGAACGACCGTCGCGCCCCTCCGCGAGTCATCGCCCGAATGGCGGGGCGTAGGTTCGTCCTGAAATGCCACCCGGGCTCGCGGAGGTCGGGACAGCCCCGTCTCGGGCCTGAAGCCCGTCCGTGCGGGCCAGGACCAGTCCAGCCCGCGGTCACGAGAGACAGGACGCAAGAACCGATGTCGACCTTCGGGCCGGACTCCTCCGTACCATCCACGCCACCATCCACGCCCCACCCGACCGGACTACCGGACGGGCGCGACGGCCGCCCGTCGACGTCGGCGGAAAACCGGCCCGCGCCGCGGCGCGCCCGGCCGGCCCCGCGCCGGCTGCGGGTCGTCCGCGTCACCCCGCTCACCGGGGACATGGTGACGGTGACGCTCGGTGGGCCGGCGCTGGCCGGATTCGCGCTGCCCCGGGCCGCGCAGCACGTGAAGATCTTCCTGCCGGCCGACGGGCAGACCGAACCGACCGTTCCGAGCTGGGGGCCGGACGGACGACCCGTCTTCCCGGCGGGTACGCCCCGCCCGATCGTGCGGACCTACACCCCGCGCCGGTTCGACGCTGAGGCCCTCGAACTGGACATCGAGATGCTCCTGCACGGCGAGGGTCCGGCCGGGCGGTGGGCGGGTACCGCTCGGCCCGGTGACCATCTCGCCATCGCCGGACCGGGGGGTGGATACGAGGTGCGGACGTCGGCCGCGCATCACCTGCTCGCCGCCGACGAGACCGGCCTGCCCGCGCTGGCGACGGTGCTGGAACGGCTGCCCGCTCGGGTACCGGTGACCGTGGTGGCGGAGGTTCGCGACGCCGGCCGCCGACGGGCTCTCCCGGTCACCCCCGCGACGACCGTCACCTGGCTGCACCGTGACGGCGGGGTTCCCGGCACGCTGCTGGCCGAGGCCGTCGAGGCCGTACCCCTGCCCGCCGGCACCGCGGCCTGGGTGGCCTGCGAGGCCACGGCGGTACGCCGGATCCGCCGTCACCTGCTCGCCGCGGGGCTGGACCGCGCCGACCTGTCGACCCGCGGCTACTGGCGGCTGGGTGCGGCGGACCATCCCGATCATGACTACGGGGAGGGCGAGGCGGCGGATGTCACCCGTGGCGGCGAGGGACGGATCGATCGGCTGCGCCGCACCCTCGGGCCGCTGAAGCAGCGTGCCGAAACCACCGCGCGCGGCCTCGGGGCGACCGTGAAGGCCCGCGCCGTCGAGCGCCGGCGGTGACCGGGTCGGCACCGGCTTCGACCACCCGATCCTCGACCACCCGATCGTGGGCGCGGCATTTCGGTGGGACGCGTCCCAGGGCCCTCGCCCGCCAAACTCGCTCTCCAAACAACCCGTAGCCGATGCAACCGGGCTCCGTCACGGCGGACAACCCGACCGCATGGCAGGCTGGTCGCGTACCAGCGCACACCGCCCGACCACGGGGATCCACCGCGCCACGGCATTCCGACAAGCCGTCGCACGGACAAGGCGACGAACGGACCGGACGACGGCGGCTCGGGGACGACCCGTCGGGGAATGACGGCACGGTGGCGGGTGGACCCGGTACGCGAATGGTGCCCGTTGGCGAAGAGGGGCCATGACGGAGGACAGCGCGAGACCCGTTGCCGGGCCTCCCATCGTCGGGGAATCCGGGTCGGTGAATCTGCCGGCTCCCCGGGTGACCGCGCTACCCCGGCGGTTCCCGGCGCCCGGCGCCCACCGTGATCCGCTCCGGCTCCCACACCTGGTCGGCCCGCCCCCCGGTTCGACCCCGCCCCTCCTGGACGCGCCCAGCGTTCCCACGGGCCTTCGGGAGTGCGCCGGGTGCGGCGCGCCCGTGGCCCGGCCGGGCCACGACGAGCAGGACGAGCAGGACGAGAGCGTCGCCCTGGAAGGCAGCTGCGCGGGATGCGGCCACCGCTACTCGTTCACCGTCAAGCTGCGACCGGGCGAACGGGTCGGCCGCTACACCGTGCACGGCGTCATCGCGCACGGTGGGCTCGGCTGGGTGTATGCCGCGACCGACGACAACCTCGGCGGCGACGGCGTGCGGGCCTGGGTGGTGCTCAAGGGCCTGCTCGACGCGGCGAACCCGGAGGCGCGTCGGATCGCCGAGGGAGAGCGGCGCATTCTGACCACGGTGTCCCATCCGGGCATCGTCAAGATCCTCGACTATGTCACCCACCATGGCGAGGACTACATCGTCATGGAGTACGTGCCGGGGGTGTCCCTGGCCGGCCTGGCCGAGGTCGGGGTGGCGGGACCGGACGGGCGGTCGGCTCCGCCGTCGGCCGCCGACGTGATCCGCTACCTGCTGCGGGTGCTTCCGGCCCTCGGGCATCTGCATCGCCTCGGGCTGGTCTACTGCGACCTGAAACCGGAAAACGTGATGGTCACCGCCGAGGAYGTCAAACTGATCGACCTCGGCGGGGCGCGCCGGCTCGACGACCGCGTGTCGGGATACCTGTCCACGCCCGGCTACCGGGCCCCCGAACTCGACGACGACGGGGAACGCCCGGCGGGCATCGCGCGCACCGCGCCCACGGTCACCACCGACATCTTCGCCGTCGCCCGGACCCTGGCCCGTCTCGTCCTCGGCCGGTTCCCGGGCTTCCTCGGCGCCTACCGGCACGCCCTGCCGCCGCGCCGGGCCCATGCCCCGTTGCGGGACTTCGAATCCCTGGACCGGCTCCTGCGCCGAGCCACCGCGACCGATCCCGACCAGCGCTTCCAGAGCACCACGGAGCTCGCCGACGAACTGGTGGGGGTGCTCTACGAGATCGTGGCCAGAACGGAGGGGCCGGTCCCCCCGTTGGCCAGCCGGTGGTTCGACGCCGTCGGGCACCCCACCGGGGAGGCGGGGCCCGCCGGGACCCCCGCATGGTGGGAGGTCCTCCCCGATCTGCGGATCGACCAGGACGATCCATGGGCGCCCGGACTGACCGCCGGTTCGGACGAGGAACCGGCCTCCCTGGCCACCCGGCTGGCGGCGATCGTCCCGAGGACCACCGAGGTGCGGCTGTCCCTGGCCCGCGCCCAGATCCGGGCCGGGCAGCTCCATGAGGCGGCGGGCACCCTGGACGACGCGGCCGTGGAGCAGCCGCGGGAATGGCGGGTCGACTGGTACCGGGGCCTACATGCCCTCGTCGGAGGACGACCGGCCGTGGCCGCCGCGGCGTTCGACCGGGTCTACTCCCGGGTCCCCGGGGAGCTCGCTCCGCGCCTCGCCCTCGCGACCGCACTCGCGGACGTGGCGACCACCGCGGACACCGCGGACACCGCGGACACCGCGGACACCGCGGACACCGCGGACACCGCGCCTGAACGTGACGCGGCCCGGCACCGGGCCGCGGCCCTGTTCGACGTCGTCTCCACCATCGATCCGAGCACGACCAGCGCGGCGTTCGGGCTGGCCCGATGCCGGACCGATCCGACTGACAAGATCGACGCTTATCTACGGGTCCCTCCGTCGTCCGCCGCCTACACCGCGTCGCGGATCCGCATGATCGGGGTGCTCGTCGGCCTGGCCGCCCGACCAGACCGCGCGGCCTCGGGATCGGCGGCCCTGCATCGGGCGGCGACGATACTGGCCGATCCAAGGCTCGACCTGGGCGAACGACGCCGGGCCGAACTGCACCGTGACCTGTTCACCGCCGCCTTGGCCCTCGTCATGACCTACCCGGCCGCCTACCCGGCCGCGGATGCGCCCCGGCCACCGACCCTGCTCAGTCGGGTCATGGTGGAACGGGACCTCCGCTTCGGGCTGGCCGAGACCTACCGGGAGATGGCCCGGTTGGCCGGTGACCGGGCGAGCCGGGTCCGCCTCGTCGACCAGGCGAACCGCATCCGGCCCCGCACGCTGCTCTGACGGTGGCTTCCTTGCTCATAGGCACTGAGCTGTGGAGCTCGGCGATATCACCTCCGAAGGTATCCAGCGAACCCTGGCCACCAACCATCTCGCGCCGTACCTGCTGCTGCGCTCGCTGATCGGCCCCATGAGTGACCGGCCAGCGCGCTTCGTCGTGGTCGGCGGCTCACCGGCTCCCGCATCACGGTGAACGGCGCTCATCCGGGCATTATCAGCAAGACGGACTCGGCCGAGATTCCCGCGGCGCACTGCGGGTGTTCAGCGCGATGCTCGATCCGTTCAGGCCTGGCCCCGACGTCGGTGCCGATACGCCGGCATGGCTCGCGACCAGTCCCGAAATCAATGGTGTCAGCGGGCGTTTCTTCGTCCGGCACGAGACGGTCATAACCGCATCGCACACCACCGACGTCGCGCGCTGCAACCAGCTCTGGGACGCCGGCGCACGGCTTGTCGGTCTACCGTCCGAACTGTGACAACCATCGGGGCTCGGGCACCAGGGCTCGGGTGCGCGTCATTCATCATGAATCACCGGTTTCGATCTCGTGGCTCGCCCGGCCCGCCAGCTCACGGCCCGGTCAGGGACGGCCACCGTCGAGCAGCGGGGGGCGGCCGGGTACGCGTAGGCCCGGTCGCAGCCACTCGTCATACAGGCGGGACCAGGTTCCGTCGAGCATGATCTCGCGAAGCACGCCGTTGACGAACGCGACGAACTCGTCGTCTCCCGCCGTGTCCCCGGTGATCGGCATGGCGATACCGTAGGGCTCGTCGAGCCGGCCGCCGGCTTCGAAGTCCGCGCCGAAGGCGCTCGGCCCGAGCACCGTCGTGTAGGGGTCCTGGGCGGCCAGTCCGGCGAGGAGGACATCGTCGCCGGCGATCGCGTCGACGTCACCGTGCTGGAGCGCGACCAGGCAGTCCGCGAGGCGGGCCCGGGTCACCGGTCGGGGTCCCGGCGCCGGCAGCCGCGCCAGCTTCTCGCTGGACGTGCTCCCCGCCGACGAGCAGACCGGCCGTCCGACGAGATCGGCGATACCGCGGAACCCGGCGTTCTCCCGAACCAGCAACCGCAGGGTCGACTCGTAGTACACGTCGGAGAACCGGACCTGCCGCTTGCGCTCGCAGGTGATGGTCATGGTAGCCACGAGCATGTCGACCATGCCGGAACGGAGCAGGTCCTCCCGCTCGGAGGTGGTGACGGCACGGAACTGGACATGATCGTCGACCCGCTCGGCGCCGAAGATGGCCGCTGCGACCGCGCGGGCTATGCCGACGTCGAAACCCTCCAGTCGCAGGGTGCGCCAGTTCATCAACCCGGCCGGGGGCGCGTCGGTAGCGATGCCCACGCGCAGGTAGCCGCGGTCCCGCGCGATCGCGCGCATGCGGCTGCCCACCGGCATCCGGCCGGGGGGAGGCATCGGGGTGAGGGGTGGTTCGCTCGACCGGAGCGGTCTGCCATCCCGGCGACAGGTTCCATCCGGGTTGGCCGATTCCGCCGACGCCCGCGTGGGCTCGGCGTCCGGCACCGGTGATGGCGGCATCGGGGCGGCCTCCAGCGGAAGGGGGCTACGGGCGGTACTGCAGCCCGTACCGCCCACGAGGACCATGCAGCCAACGAGGATCCCCCCAAGCAGCGGGCCCACTGCCCCCGTCGGGATGGAAGGGTGCCGGCGGGTGGTCCGCCCGGTCCGGCGCCCGGTCCGACCGGGCGGGCTCACAGGTACTCCCGGAGCCGGGGCCACATCCCCGCCGCGGCCGCGACGATCGCGGTGAGGACGAGTGCCGGGCCGGCCAGCTCGAGATCGCGCAACGCCGCGGCGGCCCGGCGGACATCTCCTTCGAACCTGCCCCGGGCGGCGTCGATCGCGACGTCGAGCTTGCCGAGGAAGCTGGTGAACGCCGTCGTGCCCGGCCCGAGGGTCCGGGTCACCGCCTGTCCGAACGTGTCGGAGGAACGCGGGTCCCCGACGGAGGAGCCGGCGTCTCCCGGTCCTCGCGCGGCCGCGACGACCGAGTCCGGTGACGAGGCCAGCAGAGCCACCACCGAGGCCCGGCTACGCAGCCAGGAGCGCAGATCGCTCTCGAGTCCCGCCGGTATCCCGGCCCCCCCGCGCGCGTCGAGGGCGACGACGAGTGAACCACGACGGGTGACCGGTTCGGGCGGTAGGCGGTCACCGGTCACGTCGAAGCCGAGGCCTCGGGTCACCCAGGCGAAGTGCTCGTCGAAACGGGTGCCGTTGCCGAGCGCCGTCAGCGAGAGGTTCTCATCGACCCGTGCCTCCAGAGCCAGGGTCTTCGATCGGGCGAGCAGGCTCATCGGTCGATACCCGGAGTCCTGCGCGGTGTCAAGACGGGTCTGCTGGGTCCCGAAGGCGACCGCGGTCCAGGTGACCGTGGCCAGGATGCACCCGGTGCCGAGCAGCAGGCCCGGGTTGACCAGTCGGTTCGTGCGTCGGACCAGAAGCAGCTGGACGCCGACGAGCGCGATGATCGCGAGGGCGGCCGTGATCACGATCGCCCATTCCCCCCGTGAGCCGGTGGCCTGCTGGTAGGCGGTGTCCACCGCGTCGGCGTACCRGGCGACGAGCACCTCGGTCGCCGGAAGGATCTCCGTGCGCATCATCGTCGAGGCGGCCCGCAGGTTGGCCTCGCCGACGGACAGCCCCGCCCGGTTGTTCGCCCGGGCCCGTTCGACCATCCCGTTGTAGACGGGAATGCCGCCGGCAAGCACGTCCAGGGGGCACGACGAGGCRATCCGCCCGGACGACGGCCGGGTCCCTGCGCCGTCGGGTCCGGGTGGCGGCGCCGCGGGGTCGGACCAGGGCGGGTCCGCGGCGCACAGGGCCGGGTCTAGTCGGCGCAGGTCCAGGACGTCACGGGCGGCATCGGCGACACTCGCCTCGAACAGCCCACCGTTCTTGATCCGATCATAGCGCTGCCGCAGCTCGGCGGCGGACTCTCCCCTGCCGACGAGAAGCTCGACGGGCGCGAAGACCTCCGCCGCCGCGGCGGCATCCGCCTGGGAGAGGGCGGCYCGCAGCTCCTGAGCCGTGGCGAGCGCTCGGCCGTGCCGACTCACCAGACCGTCGGTCGCGTCCAGCCGATGAGTGACCACTCCGTGCAGCGTCAACCCGAACAACGCGAGCGCGACCACGAGAAACGCCAGCAGCCCGACGAGCCGGACACCCGCGTCGCATCGCGCCGCGATGCCCAGCACGGCCCGCGCGAGCCGCGTGCCCCACCGCGCTCGCGGGCCGCCCGGGCCACCGGGCTCCCCACCGCCACGGCGACGACGCGCGGTCGCTCGGCGACCGGCCGGGGAGGCTCCCCCACTCTGCGTGGGCGGCAGCGACGTTACAGCCGTCACAGCAACTAAGCGTACGCGCTTCACCCCGATCCGATTACTCTAAGCAACGACGAGGGGCTCGTATCGCCGGAACCGGCGGGAACGTTCCTCGGCGCGCAGCAGGTCCAGCCAGCGAGCCTGCATAGCCGCCAGGCTGCCCGCCGCACCGATCCGCACCGATCCGCACCGGGGTCTCGCAGCTGTGGATCAACCCACCCGCCCCGCTCGACCAGCGTCGTCAGTCGGCGCGCGACGGGCAGCCGACGCATGACGACCATGTGATCACGCAGGAGGCCGGCCTCGTCGCGGACGTCCGCGACGGCGAGGTACACGTCCGGCGCCAGCCGCCGGTTGAGGGCCACCTCGGTCTGGCAGGCGTCTTCCCGTGCCTGTCGCCGTCGCAGGTCCACGGATCCGACCACGACGGGTTTGGGCATCTTCAGGACCCGCGGGGGTCCGGCGGCGGTGTCGTCAGCAGTGCCCTGCCGGGACGGACCAGCCGATCCGCCGGATGTCACGCCCGGCTGGCCGTTCGGCCCTTACCGAGTGGGCCGAACGGCCATGCCGAGTATGCGGGCGGCGACGATCACGACCCGCTGCCCTCCCCGGGCCGGCAGACCCGCCGGGGTCAGGCCTCGCGGAGGGACTCCAGGAAGAGCAGGGTCCGCGCGGCGACGCTGCGACGCCCCGGACCCGTCAGCACGTCGTGGCCGCCCGGGACGACCACGAGCTCCGCCCGGGACGCGGTGCGCGTCGTCATCCGGATCAGGGGTAGCGGGCTGACCTCGTCCTGCGCACCGTGGATGAGCAGGATCGGGAGGTCGGGCAGGGCACGCGRCAACGGTTCCTCGATGGCCACCCCCGCGACGGGAACCTGCAGGAGCGGCAGGCCGACCATGATCACACCGTCGGGACGTACCGCGGGGGAGGCGGCCATCGCCAGCGCCGCGAGGGCCCCCGTGTCGGAACCGAGGAGGACGAACGGGACACCCGGCACCCGGTTCTCGGCCACCGCGGGCACCCGGCGGCCACCGTCGGGAACGACGGTCACCAGGTAGCCGTCCAGCGCGAGCCGATCGGCGAGCAGGTGGAACGGGCCGGCCTGCTCACCGCGCCCGAGCAGCACCGCGACCACGGCACGCACGTATTCCCCGGGTGCCCCTCCGGAGGCGGGAGAGGCCGCCGGGAGCCGACGCGTCGACGGAACCGGGGTCGCGGCCGGGACGGCGGTGGACGCCGGAGAGACGATGGGTGCGATGGGTGCGATGGGTGTCGCGGCCGGCCTGCCTGCGGTCGGCACGACGGAGTTGCCCCGCTGCGGACCGACGATGGTGCGGGCGCGGGACTGCCTGCCCGCCGCGGACGAGGTGGGCGAGGTGGGCGAGGTGGGCGAGGCCATCCGTGGATCATCGACGGACAACTGAGTGGTCGGCGACGGCATCGGCGCCAGATCTCCTTCGGACGAAACGGATCGTCGCGGCAGACGGGCCGGACGTGCCGCGTGCGCGGCGTCGAGGCGACATCAATCGTTGATCTCGCCTCGGAGACTCGGTGAGGATTTGAGGACGCGGTGAGGGTTTGAGGACGCGGAGAAGGCTTGAGGACGCGGTGAAAGCTCGCGGACGCGGAGAAGGCTTGAAGAGTGGGAGAGGGAAGGTGTCCGGCCCGCCGATGATCGGTCCGACGGCCCGGCGACCGGAGGGACACGCGGCTGCCGCACGTCGCCTGCCGGCGAACGTCAGGAGCTCATCGGGCTGCGGAGGATGCCGGACCGCTGGCCGCCCGCGGCCGGGACGGATCGCTCGGCTCGGGACCGCCGGCAGGCTCGGGACCGCCGGCAGATCAGCGACAACGTCGCCAGGACGACGGCGACGGGAGGATCTCGGACTGGCGTCGATCGGGCCGGAGCACGTCCACGAACATGTCTACTACCCTGCGTAGCGGGAAGGGAAGCCGTCAAGCCGTTCACGGCGTGTCGTACATCACTCCACGACACGCCGACCAGACGCTGACGTGACGTCGACCGAAAGGTGTCCGGTCGGCCGGACCGGCGGCAAGGTCAGCTGGGAAGCCGGCCGCGAAGCCGGTGACCGGACCTCGTGGCCCCCGCCCCGAAACACCGGAAAACGACGACAAGGGCACCGCCGGAGGCGCTGCCCTTGTCATGATCCGTACACATTTTTCGCGCACGTTTGATGATCAACTATCTCGGCTCTCCGGGCACGGTCCTGTGCCTCGGGGAACCAGCCCGCACGGTCAGGCCGCCGCCGCGCCCTTGGCCTTCACGAAACGGGCGGCCACGTCGGCCCAGTTGACGACGTTCCACAGGGCCGCCACGTAGTCGACCTTGACGTTCTTGTACTGCAGGTACCAGGCATGCTCCCAGGCGTCGAACACGAGCAGCGGGGTGTTGCCCACGCCGACGTTGCCCTGGTGGTCGTACACCTGCTCGATGAGCAGACGTTGCGCGGTGGCGTCGTAGGCCAGGACGCCCCACCCGGAACCCTGCACCGTGGTGGTCACCGCGTTCAGTTGCGCCTTGAAGGCGTCGAAGGAACCGAAGTCGGCGGCGATGGCCTCACCGAGCGCACCGTCCGGCTTGTCCCCGCCGTCCGGCGAGAGGTTCTCCCAGTAGATCGAGTGGAGAATATGCCCGGAAAGGTTGAAGGCGAGCGTCTTCTCCAGGCCCACGATGGCACCGAAGTCGCCCTTGTCGCGCGCCTCGGCGATCTTCTCAAGGGTGTCATTGGCACCCTTGACGTAGGTCGCGTGGTGCTTGTCGTGGTGCAGTTCGACTATCTGCCCGATAATGGACGGTTCCAGAGCACCGTAGTCGTAGTTCAGGTCCGGCAGCGTGTACGTCGCCACTAGCGCACGATCCTTTCCATTCATAAGGAATTCATCCGAGGAGTCCCCGCGTGGAGCTCTCGGAGGTCAGATGGGCGGTGCGGTGGAGCCGGCGGCCACCCGGGGCGGAGGAGGCGGACAGAACCTGGCGATGCTCATCGGCTCGCCCCTCCCCTCTCCCGCGGCACCGCCTCAACGGCACCCTGTGGACGGTCGGCTTCGCTGCTGYGATCCTCCGCGCGATCCCCCCGACTGGACACTATCGCCAGTCGGATGGGTCCTGCATGGCGAGACCCGACACCATGACACTCAAAGGATCGGCCCGTTYACATCGCCAACAACGGTGCGTAACGACGAGGAAACGAAAACGGGATTACTCCGCCATTCATCGCCACCATCCACTACCTTCCGCTACTCCTCATGGATCTGTTGGGCGAGGTAATGGGCCRCACCAAGCTGGGAGATCAGCTCCAGCTGGGCGTCGAGCCAGTCGATGTGCTCCTCCTCGGAGACGAGGATCCGCTCGAGGAGCACGGCCGATCCGACGTCGCCCCGCTCCCGGCAGAGTGCGACCCCCCGGCGCAGCAGGTCAACCGCCTCGAACTCCCCGGACCGGTCCACCTCGAGCTGCTCGGGCACCRTCTCCCCGATACGCAGCGTGTGCAGACGCTGCAAGTTCGGCAGACCGCCGAGATACAGCACCCGCTCGATGAGCTGATCCGCGTGCTTCATCTCGTCGATCGACTCGTGATAATAGTGCTCGGCGATCCGTCGATATCCCCAGTTACGTTGCATACGACTGTGCAGAAAATACTGGTTGACGGTCGTGAGCTCGTTCGTCAGCACGCTGTTCAGAAGTTCGATGATTTCCGCGTCACCACGCGTCACCATATAACCTCCACCTCCCGTCGGGCATCGCCGGCCGGACGTCGTTCGTCATCACACCGAGGGAGTRCCCCGTCCCACGCCGCTTGATCGACCCGTCGTGGCGCCTCAACCAGCGGCGATGACCTCCGACGGTCCGCGCGAGCCGACGGGCGGAACCTCCAGCGGACAGCACATCACACGGATACGGATTTCGCAGCGAACCTGAACCCGGACCCCTCACATCCGCATGAACGTAAGTGCAGGTAAGTTTTACTGTAGGATAGAAATCCCGCACAGAGGAAGCGTGYGGGCAGCGTGCGACGAACCGTCATAATCATGGCGTCATTCCCCCGCAGCGACTTCGCCCGACCAGACGAGCCCCTGCCGGCACGCTGCCGGCAGTCGGTTCAGTGCCGGTCGGTGCCGGTCCCGGCGRCCGGCGTCTCACCACATTGGACGACGACGAATCCCCCCCGACCGGAGTACTCGATCTGCGCGAGCTCCCCCGAACTACGCCCCACGAGGTTGCCTATCTTGAACGAGGAGACCACCCGGGTACGCACGCCCGCCGTCCAGGCGACCGCGGCATCCCGGTCGACGCAGACCGGCTCGTCCGTCGACAACACCAGGGGAGCGCCCAGGCACAGCACGGCGACGCCGCCGCTGCCGGAAACCTCGGTGTTGAAGATCCCACCGGCGATCATGGCGCCGATGCCGCCGGACGTCGTGGTGACCTTGTAGCGGATGCCGGACTCCAGCGCGAGCAGACTGCGGCCGTTGACCGTCAGGCTGTCGTTGTCGAGCGTGAAGACCGAGATGTGGCTTCCGGACTCGGCGAACCAGACGGTTCCGTGGCCGGCCACCCTCATCAGGTCCTGGCCCTCACCAGTCACCGCCCGCCGCAGGAATCCACCGACTCCCTGGCCCTTGTAGGCGAAGTCGACGCGGCCGCGATAGGCCACCATGGATCCCTGCTTGGCGTACATCTCGCCGCCGTCGAGGCGTACCCGCAGCATGCGATCGCCCTCTTCCAGGGCGAACGGGGGGCCCGCGGCGGGGCCCCCCGCGAAGGTGGCGAGTGGCTGGCTCATGGCCTCCATTCAACGCCCATCCATACCCGTTCGGGCCACACCGGTAGGAATACCGACGGGAATAAGGCGGGTAGACCGGCAGCCGCCCGTCAGGACCGGCACCCGTCCGTCAGAGCAGCATCAGCAGCATCGCGCCGGCCATGACCAGCCGGGACGCGGCCGATGTCGCCGGCGGCGGGTGGGTCACCCAGCCCGGCCTGACCCTGCGGACCAGCGGGCCACCGACAGCAGCCACCACCGCCGCAGCGAAGATCACCGCGAACCAGTCGGTCAGATTCGTCAGACCGGTCGAATCATCGACCGGCCACCTGCCCGCCCGGGCCATGCACGCCATCGCCAAGCCCTCGATGACGAGCATCGAGCAACAGGACCACCGCGACGGCTCGCAGGTCGGGTCCGTCAGGACAAGGAGGAAGAAGACKCCGGCCAGCGCCAGATAGGCGACGGCGAACACCACCGACGACGTCATCCAGCGTGGGCCGACGAACATGACGGCCATTCCCGCGGCCACCACCGTGTGCCCGATCTCGACCGGTGGGTACACGGCCCTCCGCCGGGCTCGCGCAAGCGCGCCGGCAAGACGTCCGGCGTGGAACATCGCCAGCAACGCGCAGACGGCCGCGGCAACGACGGCCACCGCCTGCGGTGGGGCCAGTGCGTGCGCCGCTGCCGGGTGGTGGTGTGTCACCGATCCGACGGCCCCCGCCGACCCCACCCGGTGACACCCCGATCCGCGGGCTCCCGTCCAGTTACGGCACGTCGCACGTCAGCTCACGCCCAGGGCAAGTTCGGCATCGACCAGTGCGGTGATGCTGCCGGCACGGGCCTCGTCGATGATGGCCTGGAGCTGTTCGACGCTCATCTGGATCCGCTGGCCGAAGTCGTCGGTCAGCACGATGCGCCGCTCCGCCGGAGCTTCGTGGTCGACGAAGAGCTCCGGGCAACCACAGTTGCATTTTCCGCAGAAGGTCAAAATGTGACGCCCATGAGTAGATCCGGACATGTCGCCTCCCGGGGTAGCGGACCAATCAGGAATATCAGTCTAAGATCCTCTCAGGGAAACGTCTGCGCGTTTACCGGATTCCGGGGGCACGGACACGGGGCGCAGTCAGGGGGCACGGTCAGGGGCCGGGGGACCCCCGGCGGAGTCGTCCGGCAGCCCACCCACGCCACCGCCGCCGGACGCGCCACCGCCGGACGCGCCAAAGGCCCCGGGCCCCATGTGGGGATACACGTGGTCGGCAGGCGGAGCGAGATTCTCCTTGATCACCCGTGGGCTGACCCAGCGCAGCAGGTTCTGCGCGGAACCGGCCTTGTCGTTGGTACCGGAACGGCGAGCGCCGCCGAACGGCTGCCTGCCGACCACGGCCCCGGTCGGCTTGTCATTGACGTAGAAGTTGCCGGCCGCGAAGCGCAGCACGTGTTCGGCGCGAGCGATCGCCGAGCGGTCGGTCGCGACGACGGCACCGGTGAGCGCGTAGGACGAGGTCCGATCGATCAGTGTCAGCACGTCGTCCCAGGCACCTGGCCGGTTGTCGTCGTAGACGTGAACCGACAGGATCGGGCCGAACAGCTCGCGGGTGAACCACTCCCGCCCGGGATCGGTGCCGAGCAGCACCGTCGGCCGGACGAACCAGCCGACAGCGTCGTCGCACTGTGCCCCGGCGAGAACGGTGACGGTCGAATCGCTGGCAGCGCGGGTGCACGCGGCGGCCAGGCGATCGTAGGCGCGCGCGTCGATGACCGCACCGGTGAAATGGTCGAAGTCGCTGACGTCCCCCACCGACAGTGCCTCGGTCGCGGCGGCGAGTTCGGCGTCCAGGCGCCGCCACAGGCTTGCGGGCAGGTACGCCCGGGAGGCCGCCGAGCATTTCTGGCCGCTGTACTCGAAGGACCCCCGCAGCAGCGCGGTACGCAGCACGTCGACGTCGGCCGAGGGATGCGCCACCACGAAGTCCTTGCCACCGGTCTCCCCGACGATCCGCGGATAGGAACGGTAGCCGTCCAGATTCTCGCCGACCGCCCGCCACAGCCGGGCGAAGACGGCGGGAGAACCGGTGAAATGAACGCCGGCCAGATCCGGGTCGGAGAACACCACGTCGCTGACCGGTTCACCCGAACCGCCGACGAGGTTGATGACGCCGGGCGGCAACCCCGCCGATTCCAGCAGCCGCATCAGGAAATGTGCGGCGAACGCCTGCGTGGGAGCCGGCTTCCAGACGACAGTGTTCCCCATCAACGCCGGCGCGGTCGCCAGGTTCCCGGCGATGGCGGTGAAGTTGAACGGACTGACCGCGTAGACGAATCCCTCCAGTGGACGCAGATCCAACCGGTTCCATTCCCCGATCCCGCTGGCCGGCACGTCGGCCAGCAACTCGGCGGCGAACATCACGTTGAACCGCCAGAAGTCGATCAGCTCGCAGGCGGCGTCGATCTCCGCCTGTTGGCAGGTCTTCGACTGGCCCAGCATGGTGGCCGCGTTCAGCGTGTCCCGCCACGGGCCGGCGAGCGCCTCCGCGGCGCGCAGGAGCACCGCGGCCCGTCCCGCGAAACCCAGATCCCGCCAGCCGGGGGCGGCCTTCTTCGCCGCGGCGACCGCCGCGGCCGCGTCCGCGTGGGTGCTCTCTCGCAGCGTTCCGAGCACCCGCCGGTATGCATGAGGCTGCACGACGTCGCGGGCCGGGCCGCCGCCGAGATGCTGGTGTCCCCCGATCGTGTTAGTCAGCTCGATGTGCTCACCGCCCAGCCGGAGCAGGGCCCGCCGCAGACTGGCACGTTCCGGGCTACCCGGGGCGTAGGAACGGGTCGGTTCGTTACGCGCGACCGGAACCGTCACCGGTCCGGTCGCCACGCGCTCTGCTTCGTCCCGTCGCACGCTCCGTCCCCCGTCCAACCAGCCCGCGTCCCAGGCCCGCCCATAATCCCAGGCCCGCCGCGTCCC
>NZ_MRUJ01000196.1:0-24486 GCF_002099325.1 Frankia sp. KB5
CACCCGGACCAGACCCCAGTTGTAGGCGAACCGCTCTGCCCCGGCATGCCGGCGCAGAGCGGCAAGCCGGACGGTGTTTGGATCGAGAGCGAACCGGTACGCCTGGAAAGTCTTCATCCGTCCGTCTCCATGGCGGCGGCGACCGCGCGGGCGGCCCGGYTSGCYGCGGCSCGACGACCRTACAGYCGGGCRCACAGCGACGTCAGGATCTCGGTGACGTCSCSSACMAGGTCGTCGTCSACCTCSSCSGRGTCGACMACSAGCAGRYGYCGGCCCTGCGCSGACAGYGCCGCCTCGACATACTCGGCGCCGAMCCGGGCAAACCGGTCCCGGTGCTCSACGACGATCGTCGWCACGKCCGGGTCSCGCAGCAGGCCGAGGAACTTCCGCCGGTGACCGTTGAGTACGGAACCGACCTCGGTAACGACCCGACCGACCGTGACACCGTTTTCGCCACACCACATCGCGACGCGGGCAACCTACCGGACAGGTCGAAGCGCTGGTCCGCTGACGACACCCGCGCGTACACCACCGCGGCAACCTGCCGGACAGGGGCGGCAGGCTCGTCGACGATCACCAGCCCGCCGACCTTACGGGCAGGGACCGGGAGGAAGCCGTCGCGGTACCAGCGGCGTGCCGTGGTGTACCCGACGCCGTTCGCAGCGGCCCACTCCTTAAGGTTCACACGGCCACTATACGGCGCCATCAGACGCCATCAGACGCCGATTCGACAACAGCTAACAACCCCAAGGRGATACGGACGACGACGCCTGCCCGACCGGTCCCGGATCCCGTGGCGCCCCCGCCGGATCGTCCGGTCCACCCAGGCGGCACCCGCCGACCCTCGACCCGTGTCGAGCCGACCGCCGGAGGGTGTCCCTGCCCGGGAAGGCCGCAGTTCGGTGACGAACCCCAGTCCCGGACCGTCACCGATCTCCAGCAGCGCGGCTCGACCACCGCCACGGGACATGAGGTCACGCCACCGCGGCCAGGCCGGTGGGGGCGCTGTGCCTCGTGATGCCGGGCCGGGTCAGTTCTCCTCGGGCCCGAAGGGATCATCGAGAAAATCGAGGAACGAGCTGTCCAGGCGACCGGGACCAAGATCGTCTTTATCGGCAACGTCCCGGTGATCCGGACTTTCCCGCAGCGACCGGGCGGTATCGTCCCGCAGTCCAATCATGAAGTCCTCGGCGAGACGCACCTGTTCCTGCAGGGATGCGAGCTTCTCCTCGGCCAGGGTAACCCAGGTTCTCAACCGTTCCCGCAGTTCCCTGCGATGATCCGGGGCAAGATCGGGCTGGCTGATCCGCTCACGCAATGTGATGAGAGAGCGCATCTCCTCGAGCGTGAACCCCAGCGGTTTCATCTTCTTGATGAGGAAAAACCGGTCGAGTGCGTCGTCGTCRTACAGCGGGAAACCACCCGAGGTGTGGCCTACCGGCGCGAGCAGGCCGGCATCCTCGTAGAAGCGGGCGGTACGCAGGGACAAGGTCACCAGGGTGGCAACGTCACCGATCCGGTAGCGGCCGTCACGGGCATCGGCGGAAGACCCGGCGCTGCTGGTTATGGACAATTCAACCCTTATCACGTGAGCATGGCGACTGGTATTCGAGTGTCAAGCGTCTCTAGTATCGGCCACTCGCAGCTACACAGGACCRGTAAAGATCTAGTAATCCACGGCCGACGCCGACCGTGACGTCGGTCACCAACGGACTCCGGTTGCTCCACAGGAGCCCGAGCGCCGGCCGCCACCCCGGATCRGTGACCATGGATTCACGAGTCCGTCATACCGTCCGATCCGCATCACCGTGCAGGCCGATGACGAAGTCCTCCGCGACYCCCGCCTGCTGCCGCAGGGTGKCCAGCTTCTCCTCAGCCAGCACGACCCAGGTATGCAGCCGCTCGCGCAGTTCGGTCCGCCGACTCTCGGAGATCGTCGAATCCGACAGCTCGTCGCGCACCGACAACAGCGACCGCATCTCCTCCAACGTGAACCCCAGCGACTTCATCTTCTTGATGACCAGCAGCCGATCGACGGCCTCGTCGTCGTACAGACGGAAGCCACCCGGCGTACGTCCGGCGGGAGTAAGCAGTCCGGCTTCCTCGTAGTACCGGACCGCGCGCAGCGAAAGCCCGACCCGCTCGGCAACCTCACCTATCTGACGGGTGTTTCCGCGGGCCGCGCGGAACGCGGAACGATCGCGACGCGTCGTGGACACCGTAACCCTTACGTTCGTGCCTCGAAGACTCGGGCTAAAATGGTTGACACTCGACTCTACGGCCTGTCCTGCGGAGACTCGAACAGAGTCCGCAACTAGGCCCCGAACCCCACACCGCCACACCGTGAGCACACTGGAAGAACAACGCCCACCCATGGCAACATCCACAACCACGCCGGCGGCGTGGACCCCTGGCGAGGCAGCGGGCAGGGTGGGGCCCAGCCCGGGTCGCCCACGTCACCCCACGTCCGCGGACTCCACTCACGTCACGGGGGCCGATCGGTCGACGCCGGGATCGTGAACCGGCAGGCTCAGTGCGGACCCCATCGCTTCGCGCCAGGGGCGGTGGGACATCGGCGGACAGGCCCCGATCGCGGGCCGGCAGAACGAGGAGACGGCTGTGCTGACCAGGATCGACCACGTCGGGATCGCGGTGGCTTCCCTCACCGAGGCCATCCCCCGCTATGAGGAGGCATTCGGTCTGGAGGTCGTGCACCAGGAGGAGAACGAGCGCCAAGGGGTGCGCGAAGCGATGCTGCTGGTCCACAGCGGCAAGACCGGGAACTCCTACGTCCAGCTGCTGGAACCGCTGCGCGAGGACAGCCCGATCGGGAAGTTCCTGGCCAAGCGGGGGCCGGGCATCCACCACATCGCCTACGGCGTCGCCGACATCGACAGCGCCCTGGCGACCCTGACCATGACCGGATTCGATCTGGTCAACAAGACTCCGGTGCACGGCACCGCCGGCAGCCGGATCGCGTTCATCCATCCCAAGGGCCTCGGAGGCGTGCTCACCGAACTCGTCGAGGCCGCCGAGGGGCACTGAGCCGGGCCGGACGACCCCGCGTCGCAGCCATCCCCTGACCGGCCCCTGTCCGGGCGGGGCAGCGAAGGCGCGGGGCGATGAATCCCCGGCGGCGCGCCCGGCGGCACCCGGCGACGGCCCCGGCCCATGGCGGATCATGGACCGGGGATCACCGGTCGCGGATCACCGGCGGCTTCTCGCGGCGGACACGTTCGCGGTCGGGACCGGATCGAGCGGGACCACCGATGAACCGTTCCACTGGTAACGCACGGTCGCACCACCCGCTGTCGGGCAGCACATCGGGTCGCTTGGCCGGTAGAGATCGTACTGGAGGGCGACGACCCGGTCGGTGGACCAGATCCAGCGGATCGTGGCGCTCGGCTGCGGCGAGTCGTAGCCGATGAACCGGCCACGATGGAAGAAGAACGCCCGCTGCGGATGCCCGTCCCCGGATGTCGACAGCAGTCCGACGATCACGCTGAGATCGTTGCTCCGGTCATAACCGCCGAGGACGATCGGCGTGTACCCCGCCGATCGGACCACCGCCGCGGCGTTGGCGATGCCCAGCGCCGGCGCGCCGGAGGTGGACGAGGCAGCGGAGGCTGTTCCGGCGATCCCGCCCATCAGGGTGAACGTACCGATCATCACTGAAACGGCAAGTCCGCGACGTAGCGCCATGAGACCTCCCAGGTTCCGTGCTGACCCGACTTCCGTGCCGACCCGGCCCAACCTAGATGCCCTCTTCGGTGGGCGCCGACCAGCTAGGGGGTATGGCCGGTATGTCGCCCGATTCGAACCGGTCAGTCCCCCGGCCGGCGGATCTGGCGGGCTCCACACCGGAACGGGCGGGAAGCCGTGCTGTCGGGGGCACTGTCGGGGGCACTAGTGTCGGTGGGTGGCGTACCCGCCGGAACCCTGGGAGCTGCGCGGTAGGATGGTCGTCTCCGTCTGGTTCGTGCCCCGCGCGGCGCTGGCCGGCGCCCTCCCCCGGGCGGTGACCGTTCTCGGCCGGGTCCCGGTGGCCACCGTCTGGGTTCGCTACGATCCGCGTGGCGTCCTCGCCTACCGTGAGGTCATGGCCGCCTTGCTGGTATGGCACAGGCGGCACCTGCGCGTGACGGTCCCGCATATCTGGGTGGACAGCCCGGCATCCCAGGTCGGCGGTCGCGCCCTGTGGGGGATTCCCAAGGAACTGGCCGTCTTCACCGAACGACCGGGCACGTCCACACGACCGGAAACGGCCGGGGACGCCGACGGCACCCACCTGCACGCCCGGGACGCCACCGGGACGATCGTCGCCGCGGCGGTAAGCCGGGGACGGCGGCTGCCGGGCAGGTGGCCGGTCCRCTTCCGCGTGGTGCAGGATCTCGACGGTCAGCCCCGGGTGAGCCCGGTGCGGCTGGCCGGGCGGCTCGCCCTGCACCGGTCACGATGGGACCCGGCGGCGGAGGGTCCGCTGGGTTTCCTCACCGGGCACCGGCCTCGGCTCACCGTCCGTCTGGACGACTTCCGGATGATTTTCGGAGCCGGAGCCGGCCGGGACGGAATCCCTCGTCCGACCCGACGTGCCCGCCGAGGGGCCTGTCGAGAGGCCCGGCCGCCCCGCCGACCGGCCTGACCCGCCCGGCCACCCGGCTGGCCCAGCCGGCCCAGCCGGCCCAGCCGCCGCCGTGCCGGAGCCGCGCCGTCACCGCGGTGACGGCGAGCGCACCCGGCGCCCGGCGGAAGGTGGTCAGGGTCGCTCCCGGCACGTGCATCCGCAGGGTGGCGACCGAGCGGGGGCGGACGAACTCGCGCAGCCCCTCCGCGCCGTGCACCCGGCCGAACCCGCTTTCGCCGCTGCCCCCGAAGGGCAGGGCGGGCATCCCGGCAAACGCCAGCACCGCGTTGACGGACACCATCCCAGCGTCGAGCCGGCTGGCGATCTCGTCTCCCCGGGACCGGGAGAAAACCGTCGCACCGAGCGCGTACGGGGTGCCGTTGGCCAGCGTGACGGCCTCGTCAACGTCGGCGACGGTCCGGACGGTGGCGACCGGCCCGAACGTCTCCTCCTGCACGGCGGGGCTGCCCTCCGGCACGTCGACCAGCACGACCGGTTCGATGAAGGTGTCCCCCACCGACTCCGTCCCGCCGATCAGGGCGGTCGCGCCGCGGGCCAGCGCGTCAGCCACGTGGCGGCGCACGATCGCCGCCTGGCCGGGCATCGTCATCGGACCGTAGGATGCGTCCCGGTCGGCACCGGGACGAACCCCGTCGAGCTCGCGGCGCAGTGCGGCGAGGAAGGGCGCGGCGACCGCCTCGGTCACGTAGATCCGCTCAACCCCGGCACAGGTCTGGCCGCCATTGGACATCGCTCCCCAGGCCGCTGCCCGCGCGGCGGCGGCCACGTCAGCGTCGTCGGCGACGATCAGCGGGTCCTTGCCGCCGCATTCGATCACCACCGGGACGAGGGACGACGCGCAGGCCGCCATGACCAGGCGGCCGGTCGCGGGCGAACCGGTAAAGGCAATCTTGTCGACCCCGGCTGTACACAGGGCGGCACCGGTCGGACCGAAGCCGGTGACCATGGTCAGGACCCCGGCCGGCGCGTCCGGATTCGCCGCGGCGAACGCCGCGACCAGGTACGCGCCCACCGCCGGGGTGTACTCGCTGGGCTTGAAGACCACCGTGTTACCGGCTGCCAGGGCATACGCGATCGAACCGCTCGGGGTGAACAGCGGATAGTTCCACGGCCCGATCACCCCGACGACCCCGAACGGGCGGTACTCGATCCGTCCGGTGTGGTTCGCCAGGAACGGGCCGGGCGACACCCGGCGGGTCCGCAGCACGCGGGCGGCGTTGCGGGCCGCCCAGCGGATGTGTTCCAACGTCAGCAGCAGCTCGATGCGGGCATCGGCGGCGGTCTTGCCGTTCTCGGCGTGCAGGAGGTCGATCAGCTCGGTCTCGTGACGGACGAGGTGCGCCGCCCAGCGCAGCAGATGGTCGCGCCGCCGTGCCGCCGCGAGCCCCGCCCACCAGCCCGCCGCCGACCGGGCGGACGCCACGGCCGCCCGCACCTGGGTCGGCTCCATCACCGGGAAGCTCGCGACCACCGCGCCGGTGGCCGGATCCGTCGACAGGAGCGTCCCGATGCCGGCCGCCGGGTAGACCGCCGGACCGACCCCCTCAGTCACCCCGGTCTCCCGGTTCGCTACGGTCTGCGGGTTCTGCGGGTTCTGCGGGTTCTGCGGGGTCGGCCGCATGGGGAGCTCCTCGCCGCGGGTGGCGGAACGTCCTTCCCTTACCCGGCGAGGATATGACCGCCACCCACAGAGAAACGAGTCCCGTCATCCTCAGATCATCCTCAGAGGAACGAGTCGCGGTACGCGGCGAACCACTCCCGTTGCCGGCGCTGATCGGCCGTCTCCTCCGCGGCGACATGGTCGAGCATCGAGGAGGGGTCCGGCGGGTCGAGGGCGAGGGTGTCCCGACGCAGATCGGCCGCGGCGACGTCGGCCCGCCGGCGGACCTCGTCGAACCAGCCGGCCTCGACCTCGGCGGCGAGCAGCCGACGGAGGCGCTCGATGGGATCCCGGRCCTGCCAGGCGGTGATCTCGTCCGGCGGCTGGTACCGAGTCGCGTCGTCGGAGGTGGTGTGCGGGGCCATCCGGTAGGTGTTGGCCTCGATGAGCACCGGGCCGCGACCGCTGCGCGCACGGTCGAGCGCCCAAGTGGTCACCGCGTGCACCGCGAGCACGTCGTTACCATCGACGCGCAGGCCGGGGAAGCCGAACCCGTCGGCCCGGCGGGCCAACCGCACCGGGGACTGCCGCCGGCTCGGCGTGGAAATCGCCCACTGATTATTCTGGCAGAAGAAGACGACGGGCGCACCGAAAMTCGCCGCCCACACGAATGCCTCGTTGGCATCACCCTGACTCATCGCACCGTCACCGAGATACACCATCACCGCCATGTCGGTATCGGTATCGGTRCCGCCGGTGCCGGTGCCGCCGGTACCGCCGGTGCCGGTGCCGGTGCCGGCTGCGCCGTCAAGGAGCACCCCCATCCCGAAACCGACGGCGTGCAGCGTCTGGGCCGCCAGAACAATCGTGTAATTAGCCATATTGTGACGGTGCGTGTCCCAGCCATCGTGACTCACTCCCCGCAGCAGCCGAATCACCTCGACCGCCGGGACACCGCGGTGCCAGGCGACCGCGTGTTCCCGGTAACTGGGGAACAGGTAATCCCGGGGACGCGCGGCCGCGGCGGATCCGACCTGCGCAGCCTCCTGYCCCCGCAGCGGGATCCACAGGACCAGCTCACCCTGACGTTGCAGGGCCGTGGCCTCCTCGTCCAGCCGGCGGGCCAGGACCATGGAGGTGTAGAATTCCATGCGCAGCTCGTGGTCGGCGAGCACCGAGAACCGAGAATCGGCGACCAGCGAACCATCGGGGGCGAGCAGTCGGATGCCGCCGTCGTTGAGTTCACCCGCCGCGGGTGAGGTGTTCTCCCCGAACGCGCCAGGAAAACGAT
Source organism: Frankia sp. KB5 (assembly GCF_002099325.1). NCBI lineage: Bacteria > Bacillati > Actinomycetota > Actinomycetes > Frankiales > Frankiaceae > Frankia > Frankia sp. KB5. The sequence continues at coordinate 7,537 of NZ_MRUJ01000196.1, forward strand.
GCGGAGCGAGACCGTCCACCGAATCCGGTTCGAGCCGCCGCATCGGCCCGCCGGTAATCAGTTCCGGATCCCGTACGACATTCATACCGAGCACCCCTCCCCACCCGAAGATCGCAGGACGTCCTACCATCGGAAACCATCGAAAAAGAGCGGTGTACCCATGCGACACTACGCGGTGCGGACGGGGTGAAAACACGGACGCGGTAACGACGAGATTCCGGCCACAGGATTCCGAGGCCGCAGAGCGATGCCGGAAGGATGACGATGCCGGGAGGATACTGACTATCGTGACGCACGTGGGCGTCGTCCGGTCCCTGCTGCTGTTCGTGGTGGCCGCGGTCACGGAGATCGGTGGTGCCTGGCTCGTGTGGCAGGGCGTGCGCGAGCACCGCGGGCCGGTCTGGGTGGGGCTCGGGATCGGGTTCCTGGCCGCCTACGGCTTCGTCGCGACCCTCCAACCGGACGCRCACTTCGGCCGGATCCTCGCCGCCTACGGCGGGGTCTTCGTCGCCGGTTCCCTGCTCTGGGGCGTGGCCGTCGACGGCTTCCGACCCGACCGCTACGACCTCGCCGGAGCCGCGATCTGCCTGCTCGGCGTCGCCGTCATCATGTACGCCCGGCGCGTGTGACGGCTGACGGCTGACGGCTGACGGCGCACAATATGGCTCATGGCGCGCACCGCGGAACGTGTACGGGTCGTGCTGGAGCGTTCCGGTGGGCTTCTCGGGCGCAGCGTGCGCCGCGGTCTGGACACGGTCGATCTCAGTGAGCAGGAGGCCGAGAACCTGCGCCGCCTGGCCCGCGAGGCGGTGCACCGCGGCGGTCTCGTGGCCACAACGGACGCCGCGGATGCCGGTCAGGTAGATTCCATCGAGGCTCGGGGTTCCACCGAGGCCCGGGAGCAGCGCGACGTCGGCGCGGACCGGTTCGTCTACACCCTGGAGATCGACCGGGCCGGGGAGCACGCGGTGCGGACGTTCTCCGAGCCGGTGCCCGACGAGGTCCGCCCGCTGCTGGCGCTGCTGCGCACCGCGCCGCTGCTGCCCGCGAGCCGTCCCTAGCGGTGTCGCTGACAGCGAGGTTGACCACCTCGCGCACCGCGGACCCAGTCGTCGACGACTGGCACCGCTTCGCCGGCCTGGACCGACCCGGCAACCACTGGGACCGTCCCAGCTGGACTCTCGGACGCCGCTGCTACCCCTGGATGCTGACGTTCGAGAACGCCGCCGAACTGCACACCCTGGCCGCGCAATGCCAGGATCGACCACGCCTGCCCGTTCTCGACCCGGTACCGTCGGAAAGAACCGGACGTTCTCCCGCTTCGGCGTGATGGCTGGACAACTCGGGCGGCAGTAGATGCCGGTGGTGGTGACGGCGGAGAAGAACGCGCCATCGAAGCGCGCGTCCCGGCTACGCAGCGCCTCGTAGCGGCTCTGGTCCGTCATCACTCCACCCACTCTCGACGAGTCCCGCCTCGCATGCTGGCGGAAATCGGACGTCGTGCCCGCAGGCGCCTGGCAAGCGCGGCCATCCCCGGAGACCACACCTATCCGTCGTTGAGTCGTCACCTCTGGTTGCGAACGCCCTCGGATCCGACCTACGGTCACATGGGTAATCGGACCACTACCCGGAGATGATCTGGCTCGACCGTACCCGCGCCCAGGCCAGGTCTCCGCCGCACGGGCGGTGCGCTCCTCCGGACCGGCCCTCCACATCTCCCATGCGGACGGGGACCACCGGATCGGCCCATCAGCAAGAGGTATCCATCAGCAGGAGGTAATCGTGGGATGGGCAGTCGGAAGCGATCCCGGCCCGACCGTCCCGGTCACCCGGATCACCCACCCGGGCGGCGTCGAACCCGGTCTGGATCTTCTCGGACTGGACTCCTTCTGCCTGCTCACCCGGCTGGGTCCGGACATCGTCCGCCGGTTGGTCGCCCTCGGCCTGCTCGACGTGCGCGTCGACCGGGCAGGGCAGTGGTGGCTGCCGATCCGCGCGGTCGGGCGGGCGGTGCGTATCGAACGGCTGCGCCGCGACCTCGGCATTACCTATGCGGCCACCGGCGTCGTGCTGGACCTGCGCGACCGCATCGACGAGCTCGAACAGCGCGGCCGGGGCCATCGCGACGGCCCCGGCCGCGATGGCCCCGGCCGTGACGGCCCCGGCGAGGAGTACCGATGAAGTTGACCAAGCTGACCGAGGGCGCCCAGGACGCGCTGAAGGCGGCCCAGACCAGGGCGATGCGATTCGGCCACACCGAGGTCGACGGGGAACATCTGCTCGCCGCGCTTGTCGAGCAGCCGGACGGGCTGGTCCCGCGCCTCATGGTCGCATCGGGTGGTACCCCACCCGCCCTCACCGGTGCGGTGGAGACGGAGCTGGAGCGCAGACCGCGGGTGTCCGGACCGGGGGTCCGACCGGGGGTCCGACCGGGCGAGGTGTACATGACGCAGCGGCTGTCCAGGGCCCTCGACGCCGCCGAACGGGAGACACACCGCCTCGGCGACGAGTACATCTCGGTCGAACACCTGCTGCTGGCCCTGCTCGAGGAGGGACCCACGACACCGGCCGGCCGGATCCTGCACGAGCAGGGTCTGACCCGGGAACGGCTGCTCATCGCGCTGACCCGGGTGYGCGGAGACCGGCGCATCATCTCCGCCTCGCCGACGGCCACGGACGACGCGCTGGAGAAGTACGGACGCGACCTCGTCGTCGACGCCCGCAACGGCCGCCTCGACCCCCTGATCGGGCGGGACGCCGAGATCCGCCGAGTGATCCAGATCCTGTCCCGCCGGACGAAGAACAATCCCGTGCTGCTCGGCGACCCCGGAGTCGGCAAGACCGCGATCGTCGAGGGCCTCGCCGACCGGATCTTCCGCGGGGACGTTCCGGACAGCCTGCGGAACAGGAGGGTGTTCCAGCTCGACCTGGGCGCGCTGGCGGCCGGGACGGCGCACCGCGGTGCGTTCGAGGAACGACTCAAGGCGGTCATGGCCCAGGTCACGGCATCCGAAGGGCGGATCCTGCTGTTCGTCGACGAACTGCACGCCGTCCTGGGGGCGGGTGCCGCCGAAGGGAAGACGGATGCCGGCAACGTGCTCAAGCCGCTGCTGATCCGCGGCGACCTGCACCTGATCGGGACGACGACACTCGAGGAGTACCGCCGGCAGATCGAGTCCGACCCCGCGTTCGCACGCCGGTTCCAGACCGTCATAATCAACGAGCCATCGGTGGCGGACACCATCTCCATCCTGCGCGGGCTGCGAGGACGGTTGGAGATCTTCCACGGGGTTCGGATCGCCGACGCGGCCCTGGTCTCGGCGGCGGTGCTGTCCCATCGGTACATCAGCGACCGTTTCCTGCCGGACAAGGCGATCGACCTCGTCGACGAGGCGGGCGCCATGCTGCGCACCGACATCGACTCGATGCCGACCGGCCTCGACGAGATCACCCGTAGGGTGGTCCGGCTGGAGATCGAGGAGGCCGCACTCGCGCAGGAATCCGATCCGGCGAGCATCGCCCGACTGGACCAGCTCCGTGGGGAACTCGCCGACGTGCGGGCCGCGGCGAACACGATGCGCGCGCGGTGGGAGGCCGAACGCCAGGCCATTCGGCGGGTCCGGGGGCTGCGGGAGGAGATCGAACAGGCCCGGCGGCGGGCCGAGGATGCCGAACGGGCACACGACCTGGGGACCGCAGCGGAGCTGCGCCACACCCGCCTGCCCGAACTGGACCGGCGGCTCGCCGACGAGTCCGAACGGCTCACCCCCCAGCGGGGCGGCCACCGGTTGCTGCGCGAGATGGTGACCGCCGACGAGATCGCCGATCTGGTCTCCCGCTGGACGGGGATCCCGGTGGCCCGGCTCCTCGAGAGGGAACGGGAGAAGCTGCGACGCCTCGACCAGGTCCTGCGCGCCCGGGTCGTCGGACAGGACGAGGCGGTGCGGCTCGTCGCCGACACGGTGCTCCGGGCCCGCGCGGGCATCGGGAACCCGCGCCGCCCGATCGGGTCATTCCTCTTCCTCGGGCCGATGGGGATCGGGAAGACCGAGTTGGCCCGGGCCCTGGCGACGGCCCTGTTCGACTCCGAGGACAGTCTGATCCGCATCGACCTGGGCGAGTACCAGGAGCGGCACAGCGTCGGCCGGCTGCTGGGCGCCCCACCCGGCCAGACCGGGCTCGTCGAGGGCGGGCAGCTCACCGAGGCGGTACGACGCAAGCCCTACGCGGTGGTGCTGTTCGACGAGATCGAGAAGGCACACGCCGACGTCCTCAACATCCTGCTGCAGGTCCTGAGCGACGGTCGGCTCACCGACGCCCGGGGACGCACCGTCGACTTCCGTGGCACCGTCGTCATCCTGACCTCCGGTGTGGGGTCCGAACGGCTCACCGGCGGTCCGGACGCCGAGGGGACAGCCGGGCCCGAGGTCCGCGTTCGGATCACGGCCGACCTGCGCCGGGCGTTCCGGCCCGAGTTCCTCCACCAGCTCGACGAGGTCGTGCTGTTCTCCCCGCTGACCCTGCCCGAGATCGAGCGGATCGTCGACCTGCTGGTGGACGACCTGCGGGCCCGATTGGCGGATCGGCGCATCACCCTGGACATCACCGAGCCGGCCCGGATGTTCATCGCCCGTCAGGGCTACGACCCGGTCCATGGCGCCCGCCCGCTGCGCCGCTACCTGCAACGCGAGGTGGAGACCCGGATCGGGCGGGAAATGATCGCCGGTGAGGTCGACGACGGTTCCGCGGTGGTCGTCGACCTCGCCGGAGACACGCTGACGGTCCGGCACGGACGGTCCGGCACGCTCAGCGGTCGCTGAACCCCGGGCGGTCGCCGAACCTCTTGCGGAGGACGACGAAGTAGAGATCTGGTCGCAGCGGCCGGCCGAACCGTTCGTCGTCGTAGGGGAACGGGCTCGTTCTGGTGGTCAGGACGTATCCGCGCCGCTGATACCAGGCGATCAGCTCGGCCCGTTGGGCGATGACCAGCAGGTCCGTCCAGGCCGCGGAGCAGGCCGTCACGGCGTGCCGTTCGGCGAGCCGCAGCAGAGTGTCGCCGAGCCCGTTGCCCTGGCGGGTCGGGCTTACCGCGAACATGCCGAAGTAGGACCCGATCAACGGTGATACATCCGGGCCACACCGCTCCGCGTCAGCCTGCCCGTGGGTGGCATACCCCGACCGGGTCACCTCGGTCGCATCGGTCACCTCGGTCGCCGCGTGCTCCGACCGGGCCGGTGGCTCGACCCGTCGTTCCACGTGGCAGCAGCCGAGGAGGGCTCCGTCCGGGTCCTGCGCGAGCAGCACCACGCTGTCCAGCGCCGCCAGTGCCGCGCCGACCGCGGCGGCGTCGGTGYGCCGCCCGGCGAGCAGGTCGGCCTCGGTGGTCCACCCCGCGCGACTGGACTCCCCCCGGTACGCGGACTCGACGAGCTCAACGATCGCCGCGACGTCGGCCTCGGTCGCACGGCGGAACGTGAGGTCGCCCGGGTAGGCATGGGAAACCGATCGCATCCTCCCCATCCTCACAGCTCCCGGGGGTAGTCCCCCGGGAATGCGAGCGAGCGCATAGCGGGTAACGGGACGGGAGAACGGGCGGACGGGGGCGTCACGGCGGCGGCGAGACGGGGAAGCAGCAGGCCCAGAGGCGCGTCGACTCGGACGGCCGCGCGGCTGTCCCCCCGAGTCGGACCCTGGTTGACGATCGCGACCGGGATGTCGAGCTCCGCCGCACGGAGCACGAACCGGTAGCCGGACATCACCGTCAGCGACGACCCGAGGATCAGCAGCGCCCTGGCCCCCTCGACCAGCCGGAGCGCCTCCGCGACACGCGGCCGCGGCACGGTCGCACCGAAGAACACCACGTCCGGTTCCAGCTCGTCACCGCCACACCGGCGGCAGCCCACCATGACGAAGGCGGCGACCATGTCGTCGGGGAGCGTGACATCGCCGTCCGGGTTGGTCTGCGCGGCGCCGACATGGAATCCGGGATTGACCGCCCGCAGACGCTGGTCGAGCTCGAGGCGAGGGCTCAYGTCGCCGCAGCCGCGACACAGCACGCGCGACAGCCTACCGTGCAAATCGATGACGCGCCGTGAGCCGGCGCGCTGGTGCAGGCCGTCAACGTTCTGCGTCACGACGCCGGTCACCAGGCCGTCCTGCTCCAACCGGGCCAGTGCCCGGTGGCCCGGGTTCGGCTCCGCCCGGGCCACCCGCCGCCACCCTGCATGGCTGCGGGCCCAGTAGCGGTRCCGGGCCGCGGGATCATCGGTGAACTCCTGGTACGTCATCGGGGTGTGACGGCGCAGTGCCCCGTTCGGACCCCGATAGTCCGGAATACCGGAGTCGGTGGAGATCCCCGCACCGGTCACCACCGCGACCCCGCCGGCCGCGACCAGCGAGCAGAGCCGGTCGAACGCCTCGCCCCCGCCACCCGCCGCCTGCTGTCGCGCACCGTCCCTCACACCGTCCATGCTGCCCGATCTACCCGTGCCCCGGATGCCCGTTCGGCGCCACCACTCCCTGCCCGTCCGGGGATGGAGCCGGGGGAAGACGTCCCGGCAGGTTGATGTTTCGGACACCGGCATCGATACGTCGTGTAGTCGTCGTAGCCGGGTGGTGTGATCAGGCTCTGAGTCGTACGGTTGCGGCGAAGCCAGCCTTCCCGAGGATGGTTACGACGATGGACGGCGAGAACGCACAGGTCGGCACCAGRCACGCCGAGTCGGGGGACGCCCGGCGCCACCCCTCCGGCTCAGTCGCTCACGGCAGGTCAGCCGCGTCGACCACGACCAGGACCACCGTCAAAACCGTCGGCATGGCCGCCGGCACGAGCGCGGGCCGACCGGCCGCGATGGAGGCTGAGCTGGCCTCGGTCCATCCCGGTCCGGCCGCGCCGGTATGTGAGGCGGCCGGGCGCATCGCCCGGTCGGAGGAGACCATCGAGGCGGAGGTCATCCGCCTCTTGCCCGGAGCCCTCGCCGTCGTCCGCACTCCCGCCGGAACGGAGGAGGTGGGCATCGCCCTGGTTGACGCCCATCCCGGTGATGCCGTGCTGGTTCACGCCGGGGAGGCGATCGCCGTTCTCTAGCTCATCCGTTCGTCCGTCCGGGCCAGACCCATCCAGGGCAGGGGGATGCAATGACGGTTCGTTCGCCGTTCAACCAGACCGCGGCGATCGCGGACGCCGAGATCTACCGCGAGGAGCCCATCCGTCCCGACCGCGCCATCACACGCGGCTYGGACCGGCGGATCGGGGTGCTGACCCCACCGTGCTATGCCCTCGCCCACCCGGAGGAGCGTTCGCACGCCCACGCGGAGTGTCTCCTGGAGTGCGGCCCCGCCGCCATCCCCGACGTCACGCTGCGAGTCCGGGTGCGCTACCTGCAGATGACGGTCCGTTTCGTGGATCGTGGCCCCGGGGACGGGGGCCGCTTTCCACCAGGCGGCCGGCCTGCGGGAGATGCCGAGCCCCGCGGCTGGGACGAGTTCGTCCCGCGCCAGGTCGACGATGTGGTGACGGTCACGGACCTGTTGGCGGCGCCTCCCGGCAGCGCGGTACCGACCGCCGCGGGGCCGCGGCGGAACTGGCTGCCCCGCCTGAGCGCGCCACGGCCAAATCCATGGGAGCTGGCCGGTCCGGCGAGCGGTGGCGTCTCGGCGGGACTCGGACCACCCCACACCGTCCGGTTCAGCGCCCCCTCCGGTCGGCGGGTGGAGACCGTGAGCGGCCACGGCGAGGCGGAACCGACCCGCATCACCTGGGACAGCTGGGCCGTGCAGGGAGAGCTGCGGTTGAACGCCGGACTGCAGACCTGGGCACATCAGACCGGGGAGACCGGAGCACATCGCCTGGTCCGGCTCCGGGCGGAACTGGTGAACACCTCGGGCTGGCATCTTCCGGCCGAGGAAGCGATGGATCACGTCTCCCTTGAGGCGCGCCGCCGGCGGCACCGGGAACAGGCAATGCGGCACTCCCTGATCGGCGCGCACCTGCTCCTCGCGACGACCGAGGGCCGATTCGTGTCCCTGGCCTCTCCCCCGGCCCGGGCCAGCGAATTCGCGAAGAACTGCGTCAACGACGGCCTCTGGCCCGCGCTCGTGACCACCGCGGACGGCCATGACACCGTGCTCGTCGCGCCGATCGTCCTTCCCGATCATCCACGGCCGGCTCCGGTGGACCACGACAGCGGCAGCTGACCGCCGGCCCGCCACCGGCCTCGGCCGATGAGCCGAGGCCGGTCGTCAGCAGCAACGGCAGCGAAAACAGTGAGCGGAACATACGCGTCGCGGGAGGACGTCAACATTGTTGATTATCTTGGATCGGACGCGGTGGCCACGTTTCTACGGCGCGTAGAATCTGCTGGGTGCGACCAGAGGCGAGGCCGACTGAGAGACGGCGCACGGCAGTCCCGGGGAGGGGCGGCACCCGGTTCGCCGACCTCACCGGTGCCGCCCACGCCACCGGTGGTACGGGCGGCACGGGGCCCACCAGCCTTGCCGCTGCGATCAGCCTGGTTGTGACGCTTGGCCTCGCAGCGGCGCTCGTCCCGGCGCTCCTGCTCGGACTGGCCACCCCCGCATCGGCGCATTCACGTCTGGTCACCACCACCCCGGTGGCGGACAGCACTCTCACCGCCCCGCCACATGAGATCATCCTGACATTCAACGAGCCGGTGTCCCCGCGCTACACGAACGTCGCCGTCACGGCGGCCGACGGCGCCGGCGTGACCGCCGGTGCCACCCGCGTCGAGGGCGGCACCGTCCACCAGGGCCTCACCGCTCTCCGCGACGGTCGCTACACGGTGGCCTATCGGGTCGTGTCCGAGGACGGTCATCCGGTCGGCGGCGAGTTCGCCTTCACCGTTGCCGGCAGCACGGCGTCCGCGGGCCAGGAGGGATCCCCGCCCCCGTCTCCGGTCACCACGACGCCGACCCCGGCAGCCACCGCGAGTCCGACCACGGGTGCCGCGCCGGCCCCGTCCGCGGCCGTCACGGCCGTCACGGCCGTCACGGCCGATACGGGACCCGCGGACGGCGGGGGCGGGAGCAGTGGCGGTGGCGGTGGCGGTGGCTGGATACTCCCTGTCGTGATCGCCGGTATCCTCACGCTCGGTGGCGGTACCTTGTTCGCCCTGCGGCGACGTCACTCCGGAGCGCGCTGACCCCATGGACACCCCCGCCGCCAGGAAAAACCCCGCCATAACGAACAACCCCACCACGCCCGCAGACCCCACCACGCCCACGGCTCCGGCCGCTCCTCCGCATGCCGCCGCTCTCACCAGGACCATCCCCGCCAGCCGCTCCCCCTCGGCTGGCGGACGGACGGCGGCGGTCGGACGGATGGCGCCCGTCGCCGTCGCGGCCGGATGCGTGGCACTGGCCCTGGTCGTCGGTTTCGGGCCAGGCCCCCTGCGGCTGCCCGGTCTGCCTTCGTCCGGCACGCTCACCTACTGGGCACTGCCGTTCGCCCATCTGGTCGGCAGGATCGCCGCCGTGGGGACGATCGGGTGGCTTCTCACGGCCGCCGTCCTTCTTCCGGCGAAACACGGTGCGGCCGGCAACGGGTCCCGGGTGGGCATCCTGTCGCCCACGGCCCGGCGGTGCGGCCGGTACGCGGCGAACGCCGCGGCTCTGTGGATGCTGGCCACCCTCGTGGAGCTGCTGTTCACCCTGTCCGAGATCTCCGCGCGCCCGGCCGGCGACGTCCTGGATGTCTCCTCGCTGCGCTCCTTCGTCTCCACCACCTCCCAGGGCCGGGCGCTACTCGTCGTGGCGGCCCTGGCTGCCGTCATCGCGGTGATCGGCCGTACAGTCACGACGACGACCGCGACCGGGGCCCTGCTCGCTGTCGCGGTCGCCGGCATCGTGCCGCCGATCCTGGTTGGCCACGCCGCTACGTCCGGCGATCATGCGATCGCCGTGGTGGCCCTCGGCGTGCACGTATTGGCGGCCACGGCATGGGTGGGTGGTCTACTCGGCCTGCTCACCGCGGTGCGGCTGCCGGCGAGCTTGTTCGGCCCGGCGCTGCGCCGGTACAGCCGGTTCGCGGCCGGGGCGGCGGCCGTCACGGCAATCAGCGGGATCGCCGGTGCGGCCCTGCGGCTCGGCGGCTTCACCCCGTTGTGGGACACCCGCTACGGCCTGCTGGTCCTGCTCAAGGCCGCGGGCCTGCTGGCCGCCGTCACGCTCGGTGGTCTGGTGCGCCGCCGGGTCGTCGCCGGGCTCACGGTGACGACGCCCACCGACCAGACCGGCACCACCGACCAGACCGGCACCACCGACCAGACCGGCACCACCGACCAGACCGGCACCACCGACCAGACCGGCACTACCGACCAGACCGGCACCACCGACCAGACCGGCACCACCGACCAGACCGGCACCGACAGGACTACCGCGGTCGCTCGTTTCCTGCGCATCGCCGGCGTGGAGCTCACCGTTCTCACGGCCACGGTCGGGTTGGCCGTCGGACTGTCACGCACGGCGCCGCCGGTGAACGACGCACTCGTTCCCGACGATCCGACCCAGACGCTGCTCGGATACCCGATGCCCCCACCGGTCACCGCCGCGCGGCTCGCCACCGACTGGCACATCGACTGGGTCTTCCTCGCCGGCGCGGTCACCGCCGCCCTGCTCTACCTCGCCGGCCTACGCCGGCTACGGGCACGCGGCGCCCACTGGCCGCTTGGGCGCACCATTGCCTGGCTCGCCGGCTTGCTCGTCGTCGTGGTCGCCACGTCAAGCGGACTCGGGCTGTACGGGCCGGTCCTGCTCAGCGTGCACATGAGCCAGCACATGCTGCTCAGCATGCTGGCCCCGCTCCCGCTGGTGCTCGGCGCGCCGGTGACTCTGGCGCTGCGGGCGATGYGGCCCGCGACGGCTCCGCACCGCACCGGACCACGCGAATGGCTGCTGAGGACGCTGCGGTCCTGGCCGGTACGCATCCTGACCCATCCGCTGCTCGTGACGGCGAACTTTGCCGGCAGCCTCTACGTGCTCTACCTCAGCTCGCTGCTGTCGACTCTCATGCACAACCATCTCGGCCACCTGTACATGAACGTGCACTTCCTGGCGGTCGGCGTGCTGTTCTTCGAGCTGCTGATCGGGACCGACCCGCTCCCCCGCCGGCTGCCGCATCCCGGCCGCGTCCTGATGCTGCTGGCGGTCGTCCCGTTCCACGCCTTCCTCGGCCTGACCATCATGAGCACGTCGGCCCTGCTCGGCTCGGGCTGGTACGACCGCCTGGTCCGGCCCTGGGGCGTCTCACCGCTCAGCGACCAGCGGACCGCCGGGGGYATCGCCTGGTCGTTCGGCGAGATTCCCACCTTCGTCGTGCTGATCGTGCTGGCCATCCAGTGGTCCCGGCTGGACGAGCGGCAGGCGCGGACCCGGGAGCGGCGCATCGCCGCCGCTGGTGACGTCGACGCCGAACTCGACGCGTACAACGCCTACCTCGCCCAGCTCGCCGCCGGCCCAGCCCGGCGCACGCCGTCCGCGGCCACCACCACCTCGACAGCCACCACCACCTCGACAGCCACCACCACCTCGACAGCCACCACCTCACGCACGACCTCGCCCACCCCCGGAGACGAGACCAACGCTGAGGCCGAAACCTCCGGATAAGCAGGCCGGGGAGAAACCCCGGCTACGGCGTCGGCCGCGGGCCGTCGGGACCGGATGCCGCGGCCCTCCCGCCCGGACGGACGACCGCCCCCGGACGGACGACCGCCGCGGACCGCGGGCCGTCGGCAGGCGCACCCTCGGCACGCACCGCGGGCAGGGTCCGCACGTTGCTCTGCGGAACCGACGGGCGGCGCGCCGTTTCCAGGTCCACCCGCGCGGCCACCGCCGTCAGTTGACGGCGGGTGATCACCCACACGAGTTCGAGCAGGACCGCCGCCGCCACGGCGATGCCGACCGCCGTCCACGGCCCGGTCGTCCCCACCAGGGAGAGCTGGAAGAACTCCTGGCCGGAGGGGATAGCCAGGACCAGCGCGAACGCGACCGCCATGGTCAGCACGAGCGCGATGCGCCACCAGGTGTACGGACGGGCGACGATCGCCAGTGCCCACAGCGCGACTCCGAACAGCGTCAGCGTCGCYATCGAGGTTTCGGCCTCCAGGTCATGACCATAGAAATGCGACCGGGCCAGCAGGTAGGACGTCATCGTCGCCGCGGCGGCGAGCAACCCGGTGGGAAGGGCGAAGCGCAGCACCCGACCGACGAAGTCCGGCTGCGCCCGCTCGGTGTTCGGTGCCAGCGCCAGGAAGAACGACGGGATGCCGATCGTCAGCGACCCGACAAGCGTGAGATGCCGAGGGAGGAACGGGTACGGCACCTGCGTGATCACAACCACGATCGCGAGCAGGACCGAGTAGACGGTCTTGGTCAGAAACAGGTTCGCGACCCGTTCGATGTTGCCGATGACCCTCCGTCCCTCGGAGACCACAGACGGCAACGTCGCGAAGCTGTTATTCAGCAGCACGATCTGGGCGACCGCGCGGGTCGCCTGACTGCCGGATCCCATCGACACGCCGATGTCGGCGTCCTTGAGCGCCAGGACGTCGTTGACGCCGTCGCCGGTCATCGCGACGATGTGCCCCCGCGACTGCAACGCCGCGACCATCTCCCGCTTCTGCTGCGGGCTGACCCGCCCGAAGATCGAGTGGCTCTCCAGGGCGTCGGCGAGCGCGGCCCGGTCGGTCGGCAGCGTGCGGGCGTCAACGGGATCGTCGGCGCCGGGCAGCCCCAGCGTGCGGGCGACCGCGCCGACCGACAGCGCGTTGTCCCCCGAGAGAATCTTGGCGGCGACGTTCTGCTCGGCGAAGTACCGCAGGGTATCCGGGGCATCCGCCCGCAGCCGCTGGGCGATGACCACGAGCGCCACCGGGACGACGCCGGCCGGCACCGTCGCCGGGTCCGCCAGCGCGTCCGCCAGCGACGCGCCGAACCGGGCGAGCAGCAGCACCCGCAGGCCCTGCGCCCCGTACTCGTCCACGGTGGCGAGCACCCGGTCACCGGCCGCCAGCAGCACGTCGGGCGCGCCGAGCAGCCAGGTGCCCTCGGTCCCGCCCACGGCGGCGAGGGTCGCGCCGCTCCACTTGCGCGCCGAGGAGAACGGCGCGTCCGCCCGCACCTGCCAGCCCGGCGGGGCGGGATAGGCATCGATGATCGCCTGCATGCTCGGATTCGGCCGGCTGTCGGCCGCGCCGAGGGCGCCGAGCACGCTCGGCACGAGGGTGCCCGGCGCTGCGGCCACGCCTGCCCCAACGGCGGCGCCGGTGCCCGGCTCGACGATCCGCAGCTCCACGACGTCCATCGCAGCCTCGGTGAGGGTGCCGGTCTTGTCCAGACAGACGACGTCGACGCGGGCCAGCCCCTCGATCGCGGGCAGTTCCTGCACCAGGCACTGCCGCCGGCCCAGCCGTACCACGCCGACCGCGAAGGCGACCGACGTAAGCAACACCAAGCCCTCCGGCACCATCGGCACGAGTCCGGCGACCATCCGGCGGATGGCCTCGGGCAGGTCGTCGTCGTTAACGACCACCTGGCTGACGATCAGCGCGATGCCGGCCGGAATAATCATCCAGGTGACGACCCGCAGAATGGTGCTGATGCCGCCCCGCAGCTCGGAGCGCACCAGGGTGAACCGGCTCGCCTCCTCGGCGAGCCGGGCCGCGTAGGCTTCGCGGCCAACCCGGGTCGCCCGGAACGCCCCCGACCCCGCGACGACGAAGCTGCCCGACATGACGATGTCACCGGGCTGCTTGTGCACCGGATCCGCCTCGCCGGTGAGCAGCGACTCGTCGACCTCCAGGTGATCGGCCGTCAGGACCAGACCATCGACGGGAATCTTGTCGCCGGCGCCGAGCTCAATCACGTCGTCCAGCACGATCTCGGCGGCGGGGAGCTCGCGGGTGACACCGTCACGCCGCACGACGGGCCGGGACTCCCCCACCACGGCGAGCCGGTCCAGGGTGCGCTTCGCCCGCAGCTCCTGGAACAGGCCGACCAGGGTGTTCACAATGATCACGCCGCCGAACAGGGCGTCCTGGAATGGACCGACGATGGCGACGAAGACCAGTAGAACACCGATGATCGCGTTGATCCGGGTGAGGACGTTCGCACGGATGATGTCGCGCAGCGAGCGACTGGAGCGGACCGGCACGTCGTTGACGCGGCCGTCCGCGAGGCGTTCGGCGACCTCGGCGGCGGTCAACCCAGCGGCGGATCGACCGATCGCGATGGGTCCGGACCCGGCCCCGGCGGCGGACGCGGAATCGCTGGGAGGCGCCGGGTTCCGGTCGTCGAGCCGTCCCGGAGACAGCCGCGCTCCCGCGGCCCYTCGCCGAACCATGGTGTCCCTCCACGCTCCGTCGCGGCCGCTGCCGGAGGCTTGGCAGCGGAATCGTTATCGGTTTCCCGACCGACCTCGGGCGGGTCTCGGACTCGTTTGGATATGTCCCGTAGATGCCTCCACCGTCTGCACACGCGGACCGCCGACCCTCACCGTAGTTGACGGCCGTAGGCGCGTGGGTCGCGCCTGGGGGCTCCCCGCCCGTTCAGCCCGGGGGGGCACCGGCGTCGGGGCTGAGGGCACCCCCGACCAGCAGGGAGAACAGCAGCAGCCCCAGCCCCACGCGATACAGCACGAAGGGCGCGAAACTGYGCGTCGAGATGTACCGCAGGAACCATGCGATCGCGGCGTAGCCGGTGACGAACGCCACGAATGTGGCGAGGATCGTCGGGCCCCAGGCGACGTCGGCATCCTTCCCACCGATGGAACGCAGCTCGAAGACCCCGGACGCCAGCACCGCCGGCATCGCCAGCAGGAAGGAGTACCGGGCCGCAGCCTCGCGAGTATAGCCGAGAAGCAGGCCCCCGCTGATCGTCGCACCGGACCGGGAGACGCCGGGGATCAGCGCGGCAGACTGAGCGAGACCATAGAGGAGCCCGTCACGCACCGACAAGTCCTCAAGCACCTTGCGCGGGCGGAGCGGCGAATGACGACCCTGCGGCCGCCCCTTCGAGGCGTACCAGTCCGCGCCGCCCAGGATCAGGCCGAGCACGATCAGCGTCGTGGCAATCAGCCGCAGGTCGCGGAACGGACCCTCGATGGCGTCCTGCAGCGTCACCCCGAGCAGGCCGATCGGAAGGGTGCCGAGGATGACCAGCCAGCCCGTCCGGGCGTCGGGGTCCTTACGCATCTCCCGGCGGGTGAGCGAGCGCGCCCACGCCGCCACGATGCGGGCGATGTCCCTGCGGAAGTAGATCAGCACGGCGGTCTCGGTGCCGATCTGGGTCACGGCGGTGAACGCGGCGCCCGGGTCCTCCCAGCCGGCGAGCGCGGCAGCGATGCGCAGGTGGGCGCTGGACGAGACCGGGAGAAACTCGGTGAGCCCCTGAACGAGACCGAGGACCGTTCCCTCGAAGAAGTTCATCGACGCGCCGACCTGGCCCACGAGCCAGACGAGTCCGGTTCATCCGGTCCATCCGGTCCGTTCAGCCCGTCCGGCGAGGCCGCCGGGTCCGGAGGCCACGCCGAACGACGATTGGTCTGCCGGCTCCGCGCCCGGCCTGTTCGCGTCATCCACGCATACCCGACCACGGCTTCACCGTAGCGAAGGGTGAAATGCGGGCGGATGCTGGGTGACGGCGTCCCCGCCTTCTCCGATCCTCCGACCTGGTCCGATCGACCTGGTCCGATCGACCTGGTCCGATCGGGGTTCGGCCGGATCGGGCCGAGTCCACCCCGCAGCAGGCCCCCACATGGGCTGACCTGGYGGTTCGTCRGACAGTCACGGACCGCGACAAACGAGCGGGTTCACCCTCTGGCCATACAACCGAACGGAATCGCTCACTTTCTGTTCATCTGCGACCCGCACCGTGTCACCCGGAAGTACAGACCGCCCGCCTCGTGGCGGTCTGGCGCGCCCCGACCAGGGTCGGGGCGCGACACGGTACGCCTGGGAGGTTACACGATGAGTCACCTGCTCGCGAATGTGATCATTGAAGTGGTCGGAACGGCCGTGATCCTGCTTCTGACCGGTCTGGTGCGACGCTGGCTGGGCCAACCGGCCGCTCGCCCCGCCTGATCCGACCCAACCCGACCTGATCCAAACCGACCCAACCCGACCTGATCCGACCCGACCTGCCCCGCCGCCGGTCCGGCCCGTCCTGGACATCCGGGACCAGTGCCGGCCGGACGGACGACACGATCAGTCATGCGGCCTGGAGGTCCGGGACGCGGTTCTGGAGGGCTGCGTACCACCGTCCGGATTGTCCCGAAAATCGGGATCTCCCACGTGGGCGAACGGTAAGGCGACCGAATCACGGTAACAAGTCGGCGTCGCACCATACAGCCGTTTGAATTCTCGACAGAAGTGACTCGTGTCCGCAAAACCCCAACGGCTGGCGATCGCCTGAATGGAGCATGATCCCTCGATCAGGTCCCGGCGGGCTCGTGCGAGTCGCTGGGAGCGGACGACGGCGCTGTAGCTGTTTCCTGTCGCGGCGAAGCTGCGCTGCAGCGTGCGGACAGACACACACTGCGCAGCGGCCGCCGCGGCGGCGCTGACGTCGCGGTGGCCAAGGTTTCGAGCTATCCAGCGTTCCACTGCGAGCCGCAGCGCTTCCCCAGTGATCGCACTCGTGAACGTGGCCTCGGGGCGCACCGCCGCGGCCACCAGCTCCAATGCCGCGTTGCGGGCCGCCGTTATGGTGGGGGCGGGAACCTCGTGCGGGAGGCCGGCAAGTGATGCGACATAGCTGCGCAACAACCTAATCGCGGGAGCGTTCACATCCACCACGAGGTCGGCTTCCAACCACGGGCTCTCCAAGACCTCTTCCAGCGCCACTGAGGAGTGAATTGCTGGACCGCGGAGGGGCTGGTTCCGGGCATGCGGGAAGGCGCTGGGAGCCGGGCTTCCAACGCTGGTCTTATCGGTATTC
>NZ_MRUJ01000197.1:0-4246 GCF_002099325.1 Frankia sp. KB5
GACCGGCAGGATCCTCGCCTGGTACGGCGGGTCGCTCTACGGCAAGGACGCACAGGGCCACGAGCAGTACGTCGACAACGTGTCAGGGGCGCAGGTGCAGTCCGCCTCCACCTTCAAGACGATCACTCTGGTCGCCGCGTTGCGTCAGAACATCAACCTCAAGTCGACCTTCGCCGCTCCCGCCAAGATCACACTGCCGGGGAATTACGTGGTCAGCAACGACGAGGGTGAGGCGGGCGATCTCGGATACAAGAACCTCATCGAGGCGACGGCGGGCTCCATCAACACGGTGTACGTACCGCTGGGGCAGAACATCGGCGTCTCGAACATCATCAAGACCGCGCGCGACCTTGGCATCCCGGCCAGTACCCAGCTGCGCAACGAAGCGGGTATCACGCTGGGCCAGGACGACGTGCACGCGGTGGATATGACCACGGTCTACGCGACCCTCGCCGGCGCCGGAGTGCGGGCCACACCGCACATCGTGGACAAGGTGGTCGACGGCAACGGGCAGGTGATCTATTCGGGTACCCCGGATGTGAAGCAGGTCATCCCGGCCACGGTGGCCCGCGACGCCACGTACGCCCTGCAGAGCGTGTTGACGGATTCGAGTGGCACCGGAAAGCGGGCCCGGCTGGACGGCGGGCGGGAGGCCGCCGGCAAGACCGGGACGTCGACCAACTTCCGGTCGGCCTGGTTCTGCGGGTACACCAGGGAACTCGCGTCCTGCGTGAACATGTTCCGGGGCAAGGGCACCGAGCAGGATGTGCTGAAGGGCATTCCCGGCGCCGAGAAGGGCGTCTACGGGGGTACCTACCCGGCCAAGGTGTGGAAGGCGTTCATGGACGCCGCGCTGACGGGGGTGCCGCCGTCGAAGTTCGATCCGCCGGCCTTCGGTGGCCTCGTGCAGGATAACGAGCCCGAGCCGACTCCCACACCCACCCCGGCGCCGAGCGCCTCATCGAGCCAGCCCGGCGATACCGGCGTCAACCTGGGCGATCTCCTGAACCCCAGTGGCAACGGCAACGGCGGTGGTCAGCAGCAGGGTGCCGGCCAGGCGGGCCGGCCGGCTCGACAGACGGGGATCTTCTCCGACCCGTTCAACTGACCGGGAGGTCGAGTTCAGTGCTGGTCATGGGCTGTCATGGGGCGAGAATGACGGGCATGGCCATGTCCCCGGCGTCCCCCGTCCGCGTCAGCCCGGCCCGGGAGGACCCGGTCGTCGCGGGGGCAAGCCAGCTCATCGGTGGGCCGCCGGGTGAGCACGCGGCCGTGCCCGACCGGCGTGGTTGGCTGACCCCGCTGCGGGTGCTGATGGCAATGGTCATCGTGGCCGGGGTCCTCGGCTACACCCAGAAGATCAGTTGCCGGGACACCCGGAACTGGACGCATGAGCACCAGTACACGGCGTTGTGCTACTCCGACATCGTCGCGTTGTACAGCCAGGAGGGGCTGGTCGACGGGAAGATCCCCTATCTGGACTACCCGACGGAATATCCGCCGTTGATCGGCGCCACCATGCAGCTCGTCGCCTGGCCGGCCGGTCTCGCGAACGGACCGCGGGCGGTCTACCGGGAGGAGAACGGCGAGCGCGTCTTCGACCATTACACGATGGACATGCGGTCGGCCGTCTTCTACGACCTCACCGCCCTGCTGTTCCTGATCGTGGCCTCGGTCGCGGTGTGCTGCACCGCGCTGGCGGCCGGATCGAGGCGGATCTGGGACGCCGCTCTGTTCGCGCTGGCRCCGACCCTCGTGCTGCATCTGCTGACGAACTGGGACATCATCGCGGTGGCGTTCGCGGCGGGCGGCCTGCTTGCCTGGTCCAGACGGGCTCCGAAGCTCGCCGGGATGCTAATCGGACTCGGCATCCTCACGAAGCTCTATCCGGCCCTGTTCCTGCTAGGGTTGGCCTTTCTCTGCCTCCGGGCCGGGAGGCTGCGCGAACTGGCCCGGACCGTCTGCGCGGCGGCGGTGACGGTGCTGGTGGTCATCGTCCCGCTATGGCTGACCGCCGGCTACTTCAACGCGGAGAACGCCCGCGTCGGCGACAGCATCTGGTCGACCTTCTGGCGAGGTGGTGACTGGATCCGGCTGGTCGGTGGTGGTCCGGACGGGGCCCGCAACGCCATCGCCCGGTTCTTCGATCTGAACTCCGACCGCGGCGCCGACTGGGACTCGCTGGCGTTCGGCGCGACCTGGCTTGCCGGCCGCTACGACCCGGCCTGGTTCGGAGCACTGCACCTGGTGGTCTCCGCGCTCACTGCCGTCGTCCTCGTCGCGGTGGCCGCGGCCGCGATCCATCATCGGCCCGATGCGCGCCGGCTGGTCATCGCGGCGGCCGCGGCCGGCTGGGTGACGATCGTCGTCGCCCTCCCGATGATCCTGCAGGGCTTGCGGAACAACGGCCTGCCCATCTCCACGTTGAACATCATCACTGGGGCGGCCCTGCTGGTCTCGGTGGTCGCCATCGGGTTACTCACCTGGCTCGCACCGCGCCGGCCCCGTCTGCCGCAGGTGCTGTTCCTGCTCGTCGTCGCCTTCCTGCTGACCAACAAGGTCTTCTCACCCCAGTACACGATCTGGCTGCTACCGCTGGCGGCACTGGCTCGGCCCCGATGGAGGCTGTTCCTGCTGTGGCAGGTCTGCGAGGCGTGGGTGCTGTTCACCCGATTCATGCACTTCATCTACAACGACACGCAGGGTCGTCACGGCATCGACCGGGGATGGTTCGTCGGCGCGGTGGCCCTGCGCGACCTGGTGCTGCTCGTCCTGGCCGGATTCGTCGTCCGGGAGATCCTRCATCCGCATACCGACATCGTGCGGACCGGCGGAATGGCGTACCCGGGTGATCCGCGTGTCGCGGTCGGCTCCGCTGCCGTCGGCGATCCGGACGCCGTTGACGACCCTGCGGGCGGGGTGCTGGACCATGCCCCCGATGTCCGCGGCGGCCGGCCGGCGTGGGTTACGGCGGCGGCCACCGGCGAGCCGGCCGGAGGCCCGGGCGCCGGCAGCGCCGACGGGGYCGGGTCCGGCGGTGCATGATCCGATCGGGCCGGGGATGGTCCGAGCGGCCTGGGCCCGGCTGCCGGAGCCGGTCCGGGCCACGCTGCCGATCTGGTTCGGGAGCCGGGTCGCGGTCGCCCTGCTGGCGCTCGCCGCCGCGCGGGTCCTTACCTCGGCGCCGGCGCGAAACGCTCCCGGCCTGCGCACGCTCTGGGACCGGTGGGATGTCGGCCTGTTCACGAAGGTCGCCCGGTACGGTTATCTCTCCCCCGCCTACTCGGACCGGACAGAAGTCGACTTTCCCGGCCTCCCGATCGCGATGCGGATCGTCCATATTGTCGTTCCGGACTGGATTGTCGCGGGTCTGGTCGTGTCGTTCCTCGCCGGTGCGGTCGCGGTCGCCGCGCTGTGGCGGTTGGCCGCGGACGAGGTCGGCAAGTCCGCGGCGCGGTTCGCCGTCCTCAGCCTCATCTGCTTCCCCTACGCGGTGTTCCTGTTCGCCGCCTATTCGGAGGGCATCTTCCTGGGGTTCGCGACGGCGTCCTGGCTGGCGGCACGTCGCARCCGCTGGTGGTTGGCCGGCCTGCTGGGCGCCGGGGCGGCATCCRCCAGGATCAGTGGTATTCCCTTCGGGGTCGCGTTGGCCGTGCAGTACGTCGCGAGCCGGCGCTCCGCCGGCCTCCCGGTGTTCGCCCGGCCGGCGTTGTCGCTGGGGCTTCCACCCATCCCCGTCCTCGCCTACCTGGGCTATCTCAGGATTCGCACCGGGGGCTGGGGCTCCTACACGGACGCGATGCGGGACGGCTGGCACCGAGGCCTCGACTGGCCCTGGTCGGGCTGGACCGCCACCTGGGCATCGGCCACGGATGGCAACGGTGCGTCGACCTTCGTCTGGTTCTGGCGCGGGGAACTGCTCGCGGTGGTCGTCGGGGTACTGCTGACCATCATCCTGCTGGCCGGGAGACGGTGGGGTGAGGCGACCTTCCTCGGCGTGATGACCGTGATAATGGCCTGCACGAATTATTATGCATCGGGAATCCGTGGAATTTTAGTGGCCTTTCCGTTGTATCTGATGCTCGCGCGAGCCGCCGCGCGGCAGAGCTGGGTACAGTCGGTATATCTATGTRCCGGTACGCCGATCATGGCAGCCCTGGTCGTCGCCTTCACGCAGGGACAGTGGGTGGACTAGCCTTTCCCCGCATGGCGCCTTCGGCGCAATGCGGGGGCCCCTGGCATCGGG
>NZ_MRUJ01000198.1:0-9464 GCF_002099325.1 Frankia sp. KB5
GGGGAGCCGTCGGGAGCCTTCGGGCGCCTTCGGCGCAATGCGGGGGCCCCTGGCATCGGGGGCCGTGCGGGGTTTCCGTCGCCTCGCCTTCGGCGTTTGGAACTACGGGAGGCAATGCTGTGGACAGGCAGGATACCCAGCCGGGTCAGCCCGAGCCCGGCACCGGGGACGTCGGCGGCGACCCGTCCGGGRGCGACCACGACTCTTCCCCGGGCAGCCACGGCGGTTCCGGGTCCGGGCGCGTCGGTCCGCAGCTGGCTGCCCACATGCTCGCGGTGGTCGCGGTCGCCGCGGCGCTCGCGGTGCTCGTGTTCGCCCTCGCGGATCCCTCCCCCTCCCGGCACATGCGTGGCCTCCTGATCACGGTGAACCTCGTCTGCCTCGCCGGGGTGTTCACGGCGTGGCTTCGCGTGGCTCTCGTGGTCGGGGCCGCCAGGGCCCCCGGGGGAATCGAGTAAGCTCGGCCGGACATGCCGTGCGCCGGCGTACGTGTGTCCATCCGCTGGTCCAGGCCGACCACTCGTCATGATTGGTCGGCGCGCCTCCGGGTGGCCCGCGTGCCCTGATGATCGTCCGGATGTGCTGACGGGCGGTTCCCTCTCAGATCCATCGCGTCGAGCACGTTCGAGACGGCACAGGTTCCGGTCGCGGTCCCTCCTGCCACGGAAGATCCGTGGCCGCCAGAGTCCACAGGAGGTGGGTTCAGCCTTGGCACGTCATTATGAGCTCATGGTGATCCTCGATGCTGACCTCGAGGAACGCACTGTCGCGCCCTCTCTCGACCAGTACCTCGGTGTCGTCCGTCAGGGCGGCGGCGTGGTGGAGAAGGTCGATGTCTGGGGGCGGCGCCGRCTCGCCTACGAGATCGCCAAGAGTCACGAAGGCATCTACGCCGTCATCGACCTTCATGCGGAGCCCGACGTCGTCGCCGAGCTCGACCGTCAGCTCGTCCTCAACGAGTCGGTCATGCGCACCAAGGTCATCCGGCTTCCAGAGCCGAAGAAGCCACGTCAGAGCCGCCGGGCGGCGGCATGATCCGGTCCGCGGCGACGGCAGTCCCCGTGCCGTCGTGGGCCGCCGATCTCCGGGAGAGTGCCCATGGCCGGTGAAACCGTCATCACCGTCGTCGGCAACCTAGCCAACGACCCCGAACTGAGGTTTACCCCGAACGGTGCCGCGGTCGCCAGCTTCACCGTCGCATCCACGCCGCGCACCCTCGACCGCCAGACCAACGAGTGGAAGGACGGCGAGGCGCTGTTCCTGCGCTGCTCCATCTGGCGCCAGGCGGCGGAGCRCGTCGCCGAGTCGCTGCAGAAGGGCGCTCGGGTCATCGTCACCGGCCGCCTCAAGCAGCGGTCGTTCGAGACCCGCGAGGGTGAGAAGCGCACCGTGATCGAGCTCGACGTCGACGAGATCGGTCCGAGCCTGCGCTACGCCACCGCCAAGGTCGTCAAGGCCGCGCGTGGCGGTGGTGGCGGCGGTTACGGGGGCGGAGGCGGCTACGGCGCGCCTGCCGGCGCGYCCCCCGGCGCACCTGCCGGTGTTCCCGCGGGCGTTCCGGCCGGCGGCGGCTACGGCGGCGGTAGTGGTGGAGCACCCATCGATGACCCCTGGTCGCAACCGGCCGGCGGCTACTCCGACGAGCCACCGTTTTGAGCGGCCGGTCGTCGTCCTCGCGAACGACACAACGAGGTAGGAGCACACCCATGGCCAAGGCGGCCGTGCGCAAGCCCAAGAAGAAGGTTTGCGTTTTCTGCAAGGACAAGGTCGACTACATCGACTTCAAGGACACTTCGCTGCTGCGCAAGTACATCTCCGACCGGGGTAAGATCCGGGCCCGTCGGGTGAGCGGTAACTGCAGCCAGCACCAGCGCGACGTGGCGACGGCGGTGAAGAACAGCCGCGAGATGGCGCTGCTGCCCTACACCGCCTCGGCCCGGTAGGGGGTGGCAATGAAGCTCATCCTGACCCAGGAGGTCCCCGGTCTCGGCAGTCCGGGTGACATCGTGGAGGTCGCGAACGGGTACGGGCGTAACTACCTCGTGCCCCGCCGGTACGCGATCCTCGCGACCAAGGGCGCGGAGCGTCAGGTCGAGCAGATCAAGCGGGCCCGGTCGGCCCGCGCGGTTCGCGATCTCGGGCACGCTCAGGAGATCGCCGGTCARCTCGGTGGCCTCAAGGTCGAGCTGACCAGYCGGGCGGGCAAGGAAGGCCGCCTGTTCGGTTCCGTGACGGCGGCCGATGTGGTGGAGGCGGTGACCGCCGCGGGTGGCCCCGAGCTCGACCGGCGCCGCGTCGAGCTCACCACGCCGATCAAGTCCCTGGGCGCCTACACCGTCGCCGTGCATCTGCATCCCGAGGTGACCGCGACCGTGAAGCTCCAGGTCACGCAGGCCTGATCAGGTCTGACCAGGGCAGGGCGGGCCTGATCGCGGCCGGATGGGCCCGAGGTCAGGCGGGTCTGACGGGGTGGCATCCGCCGTTTCTCCCGCTGTACCGCCGCGCTCGCTGTACGGGCTCCCCTGGCCGACCGTCTCAGGTGGTCGGCCAGGGGAGTTCGTTGTGTGTGGGGCAAGGGGCGACGACCAGATCCGAAACTTTTTCTCATCCACAGGGCACTCGGGATGYAGGCGCCTGCCAGCTAGGTTTCGTCGAGGTTGTGGTCTCGGGTGTCCACAGGTTTCCGATTTCCGTCCCGATGTCCTCCCCAGGTTTCGGCCGGTTRCCCACAGCTTTTCCACAAGGGCCTGTGGATAACTTTTTGGTGGGTGTGCCCGCCGGTCCGTAAGGTCGGACCCTCCAGGCCGAGGAAGGTACTTCTAGCCTGATCGGGCCAGGCCTCCTTCGGTGACGCGGGCGGCGCCCGGCGAGAGGCTCACCGGGCGCCGCCCGTTCGGTCCCTGCTGGAAGCCCCGGCCGGTCGGGGGCGGAGCGGTCGTTGACAGCGGTTCCGATCTGTACGAACATACGTTCGAATACGGGTCTACGGGAGTCCCGGGAGGGTGCGTCGTGAGCGTCACCGAGATCTCGCGTGGTTCCGGTGGGAGTGCAGAGTTCGACCGGACTCCCCCGCACGACCTGCCCGCTGAGCAGAGTGTGCTCGGCGGCATGCTGCTGTCGAAAGACGCCATCGCCGACGTCGTCGAGGTCCTGCGGACGGGTGACTTTTACCGTCCCGCGCACGGCCTCGTGTACGAGGTCATCGGCGATCTCTACGGCCGGGGGGAGCCTGCGGACGTCATCAGCGTCGCCGCCGAGCTCAGCCRCCGAGATCTGCTCGAACGGGTGGGCGGTCCGGCCTACATGCACACCCTCATCTCGAGCGTGCCCACTGCGGCCAACGCCGGGTACTACGCCCGTATCGTCGCGGAGAAGGCGGTCCTGCGCCGCCTCGCGGAGGCCGGCACCCGCATCGTGCAGCTCGCCTACGGCGCGGCTCCGGACGTCAGCGACGTCGTCGACCGCGCCCAGGCGGCCGTGTACGAGGTGACCGAGCGCCGGACGAACGAGGACTACCTGCCGCTGGGGGAGCTGCTCAACCCGGCGTTGGAGGAGATCGAGTCCATCCAGGGGCACGACGGTTCGCTGACCGGGGTGCCCACCGGTTTCGTCGACCTCGACGAGCTGACCAACGGCCTGCACGGCGGCCAGCTGTGGATCGTCGCGGCCAGGCCGGCCGTGGGCAAGTCGACCCTCGGCCTGGACTTCGCCCGGGCGGCGTCGATCAAGAACGGGATGGCGTCGGTCATCTTTTCGCTGGAGATGAGCCGCATGGAGATCACCATGCGGCTGTTGTCCGCCGAGGCGCGGGTGTCCCTGCAGAACATCCGCACGGGCCGGCTCACCGACGACGACTGGGGTCGCCTGGCCCGCCGGATAGGCGAGGTCGCGGAGGCCCCGCTGTTCATCGACGACAGCCCGCACCTGACGATGATGGAGGTCCGGGCGAAGGCCCGGCGGTTGAAGCAGCGTAACGAGCTGCGTCTGGTGATCCTCGACTACCTGCAGCTGATGTCGTCGCCCAAGAAGGTGGAGAACCGTCAGCAGGAGGTCAGCGAGATCTCGCGGTCGCTGAAGCTGCTCGCCAAGGAGCTCGACKTTCCGGTGGTCGCCATCTCCCAGCTCAACCGCGCCTCCGAGCAGCGGGCCGACAAGCGTCCCCAGGTCTCCGACCTGCGCGAGTCCGGAAGCCTGGAGCAGGACGCCGACGCGGTGATCCTGCTGTACCGGGAGGACACGGTCGAGAAGGAGTCGGCGCGCGCCGGCGAGGCGGACCTCATCATCGCCAAGCACCGCAACGGGCCGACTGGCACCGTCACCGTCGCCTTCCAGGGTCATTACTCACGGTTCGTCGACATGGCGAACTGAATTCTCGGCCCGGGAGCGGGACGAGGCCCACGGGTGGAGAGCGCCAGCGGCCCGCCAGCGGCCCGGGTGGGTGCCCGGGTGTGTTTGGCGTGGTCATGGTTCATGTTGGCGGACCGCAGATCTCCCGATGCTGCCAGACTGGGCGGTATGAGTTTCAGGATCATCCATGGCGAGTGAGAGGCGGGACGGCGGGCGGCCCGCCGGGGCGGTCCTCGAAGTTGCCCGGTTCGACATCAAACCGGGCAGCGAGGACGATTTCGTCGCCGCGTATCACGGGGTGCGTGCGGAGCTCGTCGGCACGCCGGGCTGTCGTTCCGCGCGGATGACCCGCGGGGTCGAGTCACCGTCGAGTTTCGTGCTGCTCGTCGAGTGGGACAGCCTGGACGCCCATCTGACGAACTTCCGGGAGTCGGAGCGGTTTGTCCGCTGGCGTGCCGCCCTCGGCCCGTACTTCGACGGCACCCCGACGGTGGCGCACAGCGCAGACGTCCCCGCCGCTCCCGGCCCGGCCTGACCCTCGACGACCGCCGGACCTCTGATCATGGCAGCGTTCCTCGGGTACCTGTTTTTCGCGCCGCTTACGGCGCTCTTCTTCGGTTTCCTCATCTGGCTGGTGCCGGCGATCCTGCTCCGGAACACGGATGTGGTGAGCCGGCTGAACCTGCGGCCCTTCGCGTTCTTCGTCACCGGCTACGTCTTCAGCGGGCTGATGGCCCTCTACCTGCTGGTGCTGGACGCCGGCCACGACGTCGCGCCGGCGGCCGGCGCCGTCGCATCCCTGGCCCTCCTCTGGGCTGTTCGGCGGCAGTGGCGCCGGCATCGGCCACTGGGCACGCGGCAGGTGGCGAGCAGGCGACGTGGTGGCCCGGTCCAGCCGGTCCAGCAGGGTTACCCTGGCCCGCCGGTGCAGCCGGGTTACCCCGGCCCGCCGGTGCAGCCGGGTTATCCGCATCAGCCCGGCCACCCGTACCCCCCCATGCCGCAGGCCGGGCCGGTCGCGAGAGGTCCATCCGGGTATCCCGAGACCGCCGGATATTCGCTTACGCAGCCGGATCAGCCCCGCCCGGGCGGGGGAGGAGACGGTCCGGGCGGGGGAGGAGACGGTCCGGGCGGGGGAGAAGACGACCCGGCAGGCGGGGCGGGTGATCCCGGTCAGCCGGGGTATCAGTCTGGGCCCGCGGGTCATCGGGCGGCACCGGACGGCGGTCGCGGGGCCGGTCGGCGGATCGCCGGCTACCCCTGGGCCGTTCCGCCCAGCGGGCCCAGACCGGGGGGCCTACCACCCGGCGCGCCCCCGTCCCCGCCACCGGCCGAGGCGGACCCTGATTCCTGATCACGGGTTCTTGATTTCTGGTCCGGTTCCTGGTCTCTGGCGCCTGATTCCGTCGCTCGTCGTTCGCCGCCCGGCGGGCCGGGCGGCGCGACACGGCAGGCTGGACCCGTCCGGGCGGTGGCGTACCGTCGTGTCATCGTCTGTCAGTGCCGGCGGTCCCCGCCAGCAGTGCCACTGAATTGATCTTCGAGGTCGAGATGCCCGCCCTGCGCTCCCGCACCACCACCCACGGCCGGAACATGGCCGGCGCCCGCGCCCTGTGGCGCGCGACCGGGATGACCGACGACGACTTTGGCAAGCCGATCGTCGCCGTGGCTAACAGCTTCACCGAGTTCGTCCCGGGGCATGTGCACTTGCGTAACCTTGGCTCGCTGGTGGCCGGGGCGGTGGCCGAGGCCGGTGGGGTGGCGCGCGAGTTCAACACCATTGCCGTGGACGACGGCATCGCGATGGGGCATGGCGGGATGCTCTACTCGCTGCCGTCCCGCGAGCTCATCGCCGACAGCGTCGAGTACATGGTGAACGCCCACTGCGCCGACGCCCTGGTCTGCATCTCCAACTGCGACAAGATCACCCCGGGGATGCTGCTCGCGGCACTGCGGCTGAACATCCCGACCGTGTTCGTCTCCGGCGGAGCGATGGAGTCGGGCAACGCGGTCATCTCCGGCGGCACGGCTCGGTCCAGGCTGGACCTCATCACCGCGATGTCGGCGGCGGTCAACCCGGACGTCTCGGACGGCGACCTGTCGACGATCGAGCGTTCGGCCTGCCCGACGTGTGGATCCTGCTCCGGCATGTTCACGGCGAACTCGATGAACTGCCTGACCGAGGCGATCGGGCTGTCCCTGCCCGGCAACGGGTCGACCCTGGCCACCGCCGCCGCCCGCCGTGAGCTGTTCGTCGAGGCCGGGCGCCTCGTGGTCGACCTGGCGCGGCGCTATTACGAGAAGGACGACGAGGCGGTCCTGCCCCGGTCGATCGCGACCGCCGCCGCCTTCCGTAACGCCTTCGCGGTCGACGTGGCGATGGGCGGCTCGACGAACACCGTGCTGCATCTGTTGGCCGCCGCCGTCGAGGCCGGCGTTGACGTCACCCTCGCCGACATCGACCAGATCTCCCGCACCGTCCCCTGCCTGTGCAAGGTGGCGCCGAGCTCCACCCGTTACTACATGGAGGACGTCCACCGGGCGGGCGGCATCCCCGCGATCCTCGGCGAGCTCGACCGGGCCGGGCTGCTCGACCCGGAC
This sequence comes from Frankia sp. KB5, assembly GCF_002099325.1. Taxonomy (NCBI): domain Bacteria; kingdom Bacillati; phylum Actinomycetota; class Actinomycetes; order Frankiales; family Frankiaceae; genus Frankia; species Frankia sp. KB5. The sequence goes on from NZ_MRUJ01000198.1 coordinate 6,949, forward strand.
CCGCACACGGTGCACTCCGCGAGCCTGCGCGAGTTCCTCGACCGCTGGGACGTCCGCGGCCCGAGCCCCTCGCCGGACGCGATCGAGCTGTTCCACGCGGCGCCGGGTGGCGTGCGCACGATCGAGCCGTTCAGCTCCACCAATCGGTGGGACACCCTTGACACCGACGCCAGGGACGGTTGCATCCGTTCGGTCGAGCACGCCTACTCCGCCGAGGGTGGGCTCGCGGTGCTGTTCGGCAACCTGGCCGTCGAGGGCGCCGTCGTGAAGACGGCCGGTGTGGACGAGGGCCAGTGGACCTTCCGCGGCCCGGCGCTCGTGGTCGAGAGCCAGGAAGAAGCGGTCGACGCCATCCTCACCGGGCGGGTCAAGGCCGGGAATGTGATCATCGTCCGCTACGAGGGCCCTCGCGGCGGTCCGGGGATGCAGGAGATGCTCTACCCCACCGCGTTCCTCAAGGGCCGCGGTCTCGGCCCGAAGTGCGCCCTGATCACCGACGGCCGGTTCTCCGGCGGGAGCTCCGGACTGTCGATCGGTCACGTCTCCCCGGAGGCGGCCCACGGCGGGACGATCGCCCTGGTCCGCGACGGGGACATCATCGAGATCGACATCCCGGCCCGCCGRCTGGAGCTCGTGGTCTCCGACGAGGAGCTGGCGAGCCGACGCGCGGCGCTGGAGGCGGCCGGCGGCTACCGTCCCACCGGGCGGGAACGGCCGGTGTCCATGGCGCTGCGGGCCTATGCGGCGATGGCGACCTCGGCCTCCACCGGTGCCGCGCGCGACGTCGGTCTGCTCGGCGGCTGATGAGGCGGCGTCCGGGCGGGCCTGGTTCGGACCGGGCCTGGTTCGGACCGGGACGGGTTCAGACCGGGACGGCGGCGGGGGCGGACGACGGCGTCGCGAGCGTCACGGCAAAATCCCCATCGGGATCCGTCCACTGCCGCGCCACCGCCCAGCCCGCCAGCGCAAGCTCCGAGGCGATGCCGTCCAGGGTGAACTTAGCGCTGATCTCGGTGAGGATCTCCTCCCCCGGTTGGAAGTCGACCGTAACGGCGAGGGTCGCGATCGAGACGCGCTGCTCCCGAACGGAACGTAGCCGCATCTCGATCCAGGAGTTCTCGGCGTTCCAGACCGCCACATGCGCGAATCCGCGGATGTCGAAGTCGCCCCCGAGTTCCCGGTTGATCACCGTCAGCACATTGCGGTTGAAAGCGGCGGTGACCCCGGCACCGTCGTCGTACGCGGCGACGAGGCGGTCGACGTCCTTGACGAGGTCCGTTCCCAGTAGTAGGGCGTCGGAGCTCTCGGCCTGCTCGCGCAGCGTACGGAGGAGGTTCTGCCGCTGCGCAGGGCGCAGATTGCCGACCGTGCCGCCGAGGAAGGCGAGCAACCGATGGCCACCTCGGGGCAACTGGTGCAGATGCCGTTCGAAGTCCCCGACCACGGCCGCCACGGAGAGCCCCGGGTAGGTGGTGAGGATTCCGCGACCTGCCCGCACCAGGGCCGCCTCGTCGACATCGAAGGGGATGAAACGGCGGAGGTTGCCGGCCGCCCGCAGCGCGTCGAGCAGCAGCCTGGTCTTGTCGGAGGTTCCCGATCCCAGCTCGACGAGGGTGTCGGCCGGACAGGCAGCCGCGATCTCGTCGGCGTAACTGACCAGGATGGCCCGTTCCCGCCGGGTCGGGTAGTACTCCGCCAACCGGGTGATCTTGTCGAACAGCATGCCGCCGGTGGTGTCGTAGAACCACTTCGGCGGCAGCTCGCGGGGGCTCGCGGTGAGGCCGGCGAGCACGTCGCGGGCCAGCGTGACGGCGCGATCCGACTCGTGCAGGTGGCGGTCGACGGAGAGGCCCGGGAACGGGATCTCCGCCGTGCCGTTCGCGCCCGTCCCCTCAGGGACGGCATCATCCGCTCGGGTGGTTGTCGGAGTCCTTGGTGTCATGGATGTACCCTCCATCAACGTGGTGCAACCCACGGTAACTGATCTAGGAGATCATGTTACGAAGAGTGACTTGATGTGTGTCGGCTACCAGGAGGTGATGGTCCGGAACGTCCACCCAGCCCGGTTCGTCATCGTCTGGTTCGCTTGCGACCAGGACTCCATCCTTCTCCCTCCGGTATGACAGGCTGTCCCGCCAGGCGGTCGCCACGATCTGGGTTCCATCCACCACCAGCAGGTTCAGCCGGGCCCGCTCGCCCGAACCCGCCGCGTCCAGCGACAGCACGACCTCGGCGACCGCCTCGGCGAGTGGACGCTTCCCGGCGTGCTCCCACACCAGCGCGGCGAGCAGCGCGGAGTCGCACGTCGAGTCCGGGACCGGAGCGTCGGGCCGGTCGCGCAGCATCCGCCGGACGGCCACCGGGTCGACCCGGCCGTTGTGGCTGAGCAGCCGGTGGCCGTCGGTGAAGGGAGCCGTCGCGCTTTCTTCGATCGGCATGCCGACGGTGGCGCTACGCACGGCCGCCAGCACGCAGCCGGAGGCGACCGCGCCGGCGATCGAGGCGTACGAGGCGTC
>NZ_MRUJ01000003.1:0-48427 GCF_002099325.1 Frankia sp. KB5
GGCCGGTCCGGGGCAGGCCGGTCCGGGGCAGGCCGGTCCGGGGCAGGCCGGTCCGGGGCAGGCCGGTCCGGGGCAGGCCGGTCCGGGTCGAACGGTCCGTCGGACTCCCCCGAGCCGGATGCGCCATGCCTCGCGGGCATCTCGGGCCGGTGGATCATGGCGTCGGCCCGAGCCAGGCCAGACCGGCGAAGCGTCCCGTCCGACCCTMTCGACGGTAGGAGTAGAGCTCCGGATCCTCGGCGGTGCATCGAGCAGAAATTGTTATATCGGTCACACCGGCGGCGGCGAGTTGACGACGGATACCGGCACGCAGGTCGATCGCCGCGGTGCCGACGCGGGTGGTGGCCGCACTCCCCGGCACCTGGGTATCCACCTCGCAACGAAGATCCTCCGGCACCTCGTAACAGCCGGCACAGATACATGGACCGATGGTGACACGGAGCTCGTCCCGRGCGGCGCCGAGCCGCTCGAGGGCCCCAAGAGTGGCGTGTATCACGCCACTGGCCATCCCAACCCGGCCGGCGTGCGCCACTCCCACCACCGCGGGGGCCTCGAACAGCACCGGTGCGCAGTCGGCAACCATCACGGCGAGCACGAGGCCGGGGACATCGGTCACCAGCGCGTCCGCCTGTGGAGGCGGCCCGTGCCGACGCAACACGGCGACCTGCCTCCCATGCACCTGCCGCATGTACTGGACCGGCATCCGCAGCCGGTCGACGAGCCGGCGTCGGTTGACGGCGACGGCCTCGTCGGCATCCCCGACGTGGTCGCCCAGATTGAGTCCCTCGAACGGCGGGTCGCTGACCCCGCCCGAGCGCGAGGTGACGAGAACCGGCATGCCGGAAGTCTGCCTGGCACCGGCTACTTGAGGAAGTCCGGCACGTCCAACTCGTCGTCGTCGGCCACCGGCCGCACCGGCCGGCGAGGCGGGTAGGTCGGCCGGGGAGCAGTGCGCGGCGGCTCCGGGCGGTGCTGACCATAGGCCTGATCGACCGGCGGCTCCACCGGTTCACGGTTCGGCGGGGCGAGGCGAGACTCGATCGTCGGGATCACGGTCGATTCGGCCGTGGCGGCCGCAGCGGGTTCGTTCGAGGCCGGCGCCCCCGGCAGCGGTTCCGGGTGGTAATGACCGACGTTCGACGGCGCGATCGGCGGCGGGGGTGCCTGCAGGTAGCTCGGTGTGGGCGGCGGGACCGGCGCGACGGGCGGGGGCGCGGCGGGGGTGGCGGGGGCGGCGGGCGGCGTCCGAGACGGGACTGTGGAGATCGTCGGCAGCGGCGGCAGGATCGTTGTCGCGGGCGAGGTGGCCGGGGCGGCCACCGTCGGCGGCCCGGCAGCCGACCCGCCGGCCGGCCCCGGCGGGCGCCGCTGCCCCGCCGCGTTGAGGGTGCGGGTCCGCCGGTCCTGGACGGTGTCGAAGCCGGCGGCGATGACCGTCACCCGCACCTCGTCCCCGAGTGCGTCGTCGATGACCGCACCGAAGATGATGTTCGCTTCCGGGTGGGCCGCGTCGGCGACCAGCTCGGCGGCCGCGTTGATCTCGAACAGGCCGAGGTCCGACCCACCCGAGATGTTGAGCAGCACCCCCTGAGCCCCGTCCATGCTCGCCTCGAGCAGGGGGGACGCGATGGCCTGTTCGGCGGCGACGGTGGCCCGGTCGTCGCCGCGGGCCCGTCCGATGCCCATCAGGGCGCTGCCGGCATGGGACATGACCGTCTTGACGTCGGCGAAGTCCAGGTTGATCAGGCCGGGCGTGGTGATCAGGTCAGTGATGCCCTGGACACCGGAGAGCAACACCTGGTCGGCGCTGCGGAAGGCGTCGAGAACGCTGATGTCCCGGTCCGTCATCGCCAGCAGACGGTCGTTCGGGATGACGATGAGGGTGTCGACCTCATTACGCAAAGTGTCGATACCGGTGTCGGCCTGAGTGGCCCGGCGCCGACCCTCGAAGGTGAACGGCCGGGTGACCACACCGATGGTGAGTGCTCCGAGGGAGCGGGCGACGTTCGCGACGACCGGCGCACCGCCGGTACCCGTGCCACCACCCTCACCCGCGGTGACGAAGACCATGTCGGCCCCCTTGAGGACCTCCTCGATCTCCTCCCGGTGATCCTCGGCAGCCTGGCGGCCGACCTCGGGGTCGGCTCCGGCGCCGAGGCCTCGGGTGAGCTCACGGCCGACATCGAGTTTCACGTCGGYGTCGCTCATGAGCAGGGCCTGGGCATCGGTGTTGATGGCGATGAACTCGACGCCCTTGAGACCGACTTCGATCATCCGGTTGACGGCGTTGACGCCACCACCACCGATCCCGACGACCTTGATGACCGCGAGATAGTTCTGTGGGGCAGCCATGCGGTGTCGGTCCTCCAGCGGCGTCGGTGGTCGGACGGGGGTTACCCCGCCCCTGCGCCGCCGCGGGAAGGCGGAGCCGCGCGGCGAGCGAGGAAAGCAGTCGAAGTCTCAACCTTCACCGTCAGCTAGACGGTTACAGTTATGTCAACTTCCGACTGTGGATCGGACAGTAGGCACGGCTTCGGCGGTGGTCAAGGACGCTGTCGGCGCGTCACGACTTTCCCCGCATGGTGGCTTCGCCACAATGCGGGGACCCCCGCCCCGGAAGGAGTCTGTGGTAACCGTGACTCGCCTCCGGCGACCTTCCCGGCGCAGCCGACGGGGGCTTCGTCTCAATGTACGGACCCCGATCAATGTACGGATCCCGACGCCTGGCCGTGCCACGGATCAAGAGACCTCACCACCACCGGGGCCGATGATGGTGTACTGCCTCCCGTGACCGGTCAGCGCACCCAGCACGTCCATTTCCTCGGCATCGGAGGCAGCGGCCTGTCTCCGCTGGCCCAGATCCATCTCGCGGGCGGCGGGACGGTGAGCGGCAGTGACTCCGAAGACTCGCCCCGGGTGGCGACCCTACGCGCACGGGGGGTACCGATCCGGATCGGGGCCACGCCCGGTCCGGCCGCCTTCGCCGCCGAGCTCGCCGGTGCGGATGTCGTGGTCGCGTCCAGTGCGCTGCCCGACGACCATCCGGAGATCGTCGCCGCCCGCGCGCTCGGTCTGCCCGTGCGCCGCCGTTCGGAATGGCTACCGGAGCTCACCGCCGGCTACCGGCTGGTCGCCGTCGCCGGTTCGCACGGCAAGTCGACCACCTCGGCGATGCTCACCCTGGTCCTGCGCGCCGCCGGGCTGGATCCCACGGCGGTCATCGGCGCGGAGGTGTCACAGCTGGGAGGGAACGCGCTGGCCGGCTCCGGCGACGTCTTCGTCCTGGAGTCCGACGAGTACGGCGGCGCCTTCGCGGGCCTCGACCCGAGCATCGCCGTCATCACCAACGTCGAGTGGGAGCACCCTGACGTCTTCCCCGACGAGGCATCGGTCCGGACGGCCTTCGCCGCGTTCGCCCGACGGGTCCGGCCGGGTGGACGACTGGTCGTCTGCGGAGATCATCCCGGGGTGGTCGCCGTCCTCACCGAGCTGGGTCGCCAGCGGCCCGGCAATGACGTCGCGGTGAATGACGTCGCGGTGATCGACTACGGCTTCGGTGCCGAACGCCACTGGCGCGCCGTCGACGTCGTCACCACCGCGGGGGACGACATGACCAGGGCGACCGTCCTGCGGGCCGGTCAGGAGATCGGCGCGCTGACCCTGACGGTACCCGGCCGGCACTCGGTGCTGAACGCGCTCGCGGTCCTCGCCACCGCCACCGAGCTGGGAGTCGCTCCCGCCCAGACCCTCACCACCCTGACGACCTTCACCGGCGCGGCCCGACGGTTCGAGTTCGTGGGCTTCTGGAACGGCCCCGCCGACAGCACCGGCGTCGGACCCGCCGGAGGTCCGGGCAGCCTGGAGGTGATCGACGACTACGCGCATCATCCGACGGAGGTCCGTCTGACGCTCGCCGCGGCCCGTTCACGGGCTCGGGGACGGCAGATCTGGACGGTACTCCAGCCACATACGTTCAGTCGGTTCGCCGCGCTACTGGACGACTTCGCGGCCGCGTTCAGCGACGCCGACCGGGTGTACGTCACCGACATCTATGCCGCCCGCGAGACCGACGACCTCGGTCTGCATGCCGTCGACCTGGTCAAGCGGGTGAGCGAGCCGGCGGCAACATACTACGTGTCCTGGCCCGAACTCGTCGAACGACTCGCCACGGACGTCCGCGTCACCCTGAGCGACGAGGCGTCGCGGGGGATCCTGCTGCTCACGCTCGGAGCGGGAACGATCACCACGGTCGGTCCCCGGCTGCTGGCCGCCCTGGGCTTCTCGGCGGCCGGTTGACCGTTGCATGTGAGCGTCCAATGGCGCTCTCATGCCGCCTTACCTCGCCGCGACGGGTACTCCCCCACGGCCGTCCGAACGGCGGTGAGGTACCGCGGTGGGGTACCGTCGAAAACAAGAAGGGCTTCAATTCTCTCGTACAAAGAAGTGCCATCCGATGCCCGTGAGACGGCGCCTCCTCCCCGGCGTGAAAGCGGCACCGCGCCGCGGACCCGTAACGCCGACGCGACGTCCCGGGCGATGATCCTGCCGGCTGTTGCCCGGCGTCGATGGTTGACTGCCGCAACACGCCCCCGCCGGCATGGCCGGCGGCGACAGGTGAGGATCGAGACGATGGCCGACACGCAGGACCCGCGCAGACCTGGCTTCGACGTCAGGGCGGTCAATCAGACCGTGATCGCCGAGTACCGGGCGACTGGCGGCGTGTTGGAGAAGACGCTGCCCGGTTCCAGGCTGGTGCTCGTGACGACGACCGGGCGGCGCAGCGGGAAGGAGCACACCACCCCGCTGGGGTACGTCATGGACGGCGGTCCCGGCCGCATCGTCGTCTTCGCGTCCAACATGGCCGCCCCACGGCATCCGGACTGGTACCAGAACCTGACGGCCGAGCCGAAGGTCGTGGTGGAGCTCGGCACCGACCGGTTCGAGGCCGAGGCGTTGACCGCCACCGGGGACGAGCGGCAGCGGCTCTACGAGGCACTGGTCGAGACGATGCCGGGGATCCGCGGCCACCAGGAGCAGGTGGAACGGGAGATCCCGGTGGTCGTGCTGGTCACGCTGTGATAACCGGCCAGCGTTGGACACCCCCTGGCTGTCCAGCGGCCGGGGACGGCGGAGCGGTCAGGGAGCCGCGTGCCGCGGGCGGGATCGCCGCCGGGTGGCGGCGGCGTCCCGGATCATGGCGACGATCGCGGCGGCGGCCTGGGGATGGCCGCTGCCGGCGCAGGCGGCCGACATCTTCGCCAGCCGTTCGGCGGAGATGAGCACCGGCAGCGCGTTCTCGAGCAGCCAGGACGCGCTGAGCTCGGCGTCGTCGACGAGGAGACCACCGCCGGCCTCCACCGTCGGCAGCGCGTTGCGGCGCTGCTCACCGTTGCCGTGCGGCAGGGGGACGTACACCGCCGGGAGCCCCGCCGCGGCGAGTTCCGCGCATGTCATCGCGCCCGACCGGCACAGGGTCATGTCGGCCGCGGCGTAGGCCGAGGGGATGTGGTCGAGGTACGGCCGCAGCTCGTATGGCGTGGGCAGGTCGAGGGGCAGCGCCGCGGCGACCTCGTCGAAGTTCTTCGGTCCGGTCGCGTGCAGCACCTGGATCCCGGCGGCGGCAAGGGGATGCGCCGCCGCCGTCATCACCTGGTTGAGCGAGCGGGCGCCCTGCGAACCGCCGAAGACGAGCAGGGTCGGYCGGTGCGGGTCGAGCCCGTAGCGCGCCCGGGCGGCCCGCATCGCGGCCGGGGAACGGTCGAGGGTGAGGATCTCCCCCCGCAGCGGGATCCCGGTGAGCGTCGCGCCGCGCAGGGGCGTGCTCGGGTAGGACGTGGCGACGAACGGGGTGAGCCGGGCGCCGAGCCGGTTGGCCAGTCCCGGCAGCGGGTTCGCCTCGTGCACCACGATCGGGATGCCGCGGCGCCGGGCGGCGAGGTACGCGGGCGCGGACACGTATCCACCGAACCCCACGACCACGTCCGCCCGAACCAGGTCGAGGGTCTCCCCCGCCTGACAGATCGCGTCGAGGAACCGGGCGGGCAGCTTGAACACGGCCGGGGTGGGGCGGCGCGGCATCGGGACCTTCGGCACCGTCGCCAACTCATGGCCCCGGGCGGGCACCAGGCGCGCCTCCAGACCGGTCGCGGTGCCGARCAGGGTCAGCCGTACCCGGGAGTCGGTCGCCCGCAGCGCGTCCGCGACGGCGAGTGCGGGTTCCACGTGGCCGGCTGTCCCGCCGCCGGCGAGCACTACGCTTCGCAACATCGGTCAAGACGATGACACATCACGCCGTCTCCCGGGCAGCCCGGCCCCGGTCACCCGGGCCCGCACACGGGATGATATGCGCCCCGACGAACGCCCCGACCCAGACTCCGGCACCGGACCCACCGGACCCGACCGCGCGTCGTCGACCGGTACGAGGCCGAGGTCCGGTCGGTGGCCCCGGCGGCCGGGCGGCCGCCTCTCCTCCCGCGGTATCACCCCGGTGGCATCGGCGCGCCGCTCCCGGCCGCGGCGCCAGCGCTGGCGGCGCCGGCCGGACGCGGCGAGACGCGCGGCGTGGCGTTCCTCGGCCCGTCGGGACAAGAATTCGGCCGCGGCCGGCTCGGACCGGGCGAAGGAGAGCAGCATGCCGAGGGCCGCGAGGGTCGGCAGCAACGCGGAGCCACCGAACGACACCAGCGGAAGGGTGACGCCGGTAATCGGCAACAGACCCACGACGGCACCTATGTTGACCACCGCCTGGACGAGGATCCAGGCGGTGACCCCCGCTGCGGCGAGCCGGACGAACAGCTCGTCACAACGGTGCGCAATCCGCAGGCCCGCGTATCCCAGCACGCCGAACAGGCCCACCACCACCAGGCTGCCGACCAGCCCGAGTTCCTCGCCGATGATCGCGAGGATGAAGTCGGTGTGCACCGCGGGCAGTAACTGCGGCCACTTCTCCCGGGATGCGCCAAGGCCCTCCCCCCACCAGCCGCCGGTCGACAGGGCATAGATGCCCTGCACGGCCTGGAAGCCGTCGCCGTGCGCGTCGGCGAACGGATCGGTGAACGACAGCAGGCGCCGGACGCGGTAGGGCTCGACCACGGCGAGGACCGACGCCGCCGCGACCATCGATCCCAGGATCCCGGTGTAGAGGCGCATCGGGGTACCGATCACCCACAGCACGGTCAACGGCACGACGGTCACGCAGATCGCCCCGCCGAGATCCGGTTCCAGCAGCAGCAGCAGGTCGATGAACAGGAACACCGGGACCAGCGGAACGAGCAGGTGTTTGGGGTCGGACAGCAGCCGCCGTTTGCGGACAAGCAGATCCGAACACCACAGCGCAAGGGCGATCTTCGCCAACTCGCTGGGCTGGATCGTGATCGGCCCGACGACGATCCACTGGCGGGCGCCACCACGCACGCTGCCGATACCCGGGATGAGCACCGCCATCAGCATCAGCACGGTCCCGAGCAACAACGGGTAGGCAAAGGCGCGGAAGACCCGCACAGGCAGCCGGGAGGCGACGGCGACCACCGGCAGACCGATCGCGACCCAGATCACCTGCCGGATGAACAGCGTGTAGGAGGAGCCGAAGTCGGCGTAGGAGCGCACGCTCGACGCCGACAGGACCATGACCAGTCCGAGCACCAGCAGCAGAGCGGCCGAGGACAGCAGCAGGTAGTAGGACGCCAACGGCCGGTCGAGCAGCGGCAGCCGTGCTTCGGCCCCGTCCGCCGCGCCGGTTCCCCCGCCGGCGGAGTCGGGCTCGGCCGCGGAGCCGGTTCGCACGGCTTTGGGCCCTCGCGCCGCCCGCGCGGGCCGCGCCGACGTCCCGGTGGAYGGCGGCGACGACGCTCCCGACCCCGCCACGGTTACCCCTCTCGTGCGCGGACCGCCGCCGCGAACAGATCTCCGCGCGCCGCGTAGTCCCGGAACATGTCCATCGAGGCCGCGGCCGGCGCCAAGAGCACAGTGTCACCGGTGGTCGCGAACGCCGCCGCAGCCTTCACCGCATCGTCCATGCCGTCAGCCCGTTCCACGGGGACATCGGGGGCGTGTCGGGCGAGAGCGGCGGCGATCTCATCGGCGCAGCGCCCGATGAGGACCGCGGCGCGCAGCACCCGGCGCGCGTCGCGGACGAGATCGTCGAAGGCGAGGCCCTTGTTGAGGCCGCCCGCGATCCACACCACCGAGGGGTAGCCGGCCAGCGACGCGGCGGCGGCGTGTGGGTTCGTCGCCTTGCTGTCATCCACCCAGCGGACCCCGTCGATGACGGCCACCTCGGCGTTGCGGTGGGCGCCGGGCCGGAAAGCGACGAGCGCCGCGCCGATCGCGGCCGGGCCAACGCCCTCGGCGCGGGCAAGCGCGGCGGCGGCCAGCGCATTGGAGATCATGTGCGGACTTGTCAGCACGAGGTCACGGACGGCGACCAGCCGCCCGCCACCGAAGGCGTCGTCGACGAGGTGGCCGTCGACGACGGTCAGGCCGGGCCGCGGCCGGGCCGCCGGGTCGAGACCGAACAGGACCCGCCGCCCCGGAGCGGCGGCGAGCAGGTCCGCGCTGGTTGCGTCGTCGGCGTTGCCGATCGCGGTCGTCCCGGGACGACGCCAGATCCCCGCCTTCGCTGCCGCATAGGCCGCCGCGCCCCCGTGCCAGTCGAGATGGTCGGGGGCGACGTTGAGCACGGCCGCGGCGAGGGGGGCCATGGTGTGGGTGTAATGGAGCTGGAAGCTGGACAGTTCCACCGCGAGGGTCTCGTAGGGCGGCTCGGCGGCAACCGCGTCCACGATCGGGGTCCCGATGTTCCCGGCGGTGGTGGATCGCCGGCCACCGGCGGCGAGCATCGCGCCGAGCATCTCGGTGGTCGTCGTCTTGCCGTTCGTTCCCGTGACGGCGAGCCACCGGCTCCCACCCCGCCACCGCCAGGCGAGCTCCACCTCCCCCCAGACCGGGATCCCGGCGCCGGCCGCCCCGGTGATCAGCGGGGCCGTCGGCGGGACGCCGGGCGAGGTGACGACGAGGGCGCTGTCCCCGGGGCCGGCCGGCAGGCCGCCGAGGTTCACCTCGGCCCCGAGCGCCCGCAGCGTCGCGGCCGCACCCTGGTGACGTGGGGAGTCGCCGGCGTCGACGACCCGGACCCGCGCACCGCGGGCAAGCAGCGCCCGGGCCGCGGCGAGCCCGGAGACCCCGATCCCGACGACCAGCACGGGCAGGCCCGCCCAGGAGATCGAGGTCGTGAGGTTGCCTGGGCCCTGACCGTCGCSCGGGCCCTGACCGTCGCCCGTCATGGCGTCAGCCACCTCCGTGGGAGAGGAACTCCGCGTAGAACAGGCCCAGGCCGAAGGCCACCGCGAGTCCCGAGACGATCCAGAATCTGATGATCACCGTCGTCTCGGGCCATTCGGCGAGCTCGAAATGGTGATGGATCGGCGCCATGTTGAACACGCGTTTCTTCGTCGCCTTGAAGAACGCGACCTGGATCATCACGGACAGGGTCTCGATGACGAACAGGCCGCCGAGGACGACGAGAAGCAGCTCGGTCCGGCTGACGATCGCGATACTGGCGAAGGCACCGCCCAGCGCGAGCGACCCGGTGTCCCCCATGAAGATCTTCGCCGGGCTGGCGTTCCACCACAGGAACCCGAAACAGGCCCCCATCGCCGCCGCCGCGACCAGCGCGACGTCGAGGGGATCACGCAYGAGGTAACAGCCCGCCTCGGCCGCGTGCGGCTCGCACAGGTTGCCGAACTGCCAGAAGGAGATGATGACGTACGCGCCGAACACCATTGCCGAGGTGCCGGCCGCGAGGCCGTCGAGGCCGTCGGTGAGGTTCACCGCGTTAGAGGTCGCGGCGATGATGATCCAGGCCAGCAAGGGAAAGGCGATGATGCCGACGGAGAGACTCGTGTCCCGCACGATCGAGATGTACGTCGAGCCGGGGAGCAGCCCGGCGTCGTTCTTGAACCGGACGGCCAGCAGGCCGAAGACGATCGCGACCGCGGCCTGCCCGGTGAACTTCATCCGGGCGGTGAGCCCGAGGCTGCGCTGCTTGCGGATCTTGATGTAGTCGTCCAGAAAGCCGACCAGGCCAAGCCCGGTCATCACCATCAGCACAAGCAGACCCGACGCGGTGAACCCGATGCCGGTCACCAGGTGGGCCAGGAAGTACCCGGCCAGGGCAGCGACAATGATGACAGTGCCCCCCATCGTGGGGGTGCCCCGCTTGGTCAGGTGGCTGGACGGCCCGTCCTCGCGGATCTCCTGGCCATATCCCTGCCGGCGGAAGAGCCGGATCACCCAGGGTGTGCCCAGCAACGACACGACCAACGCGACCATGGCCGCGATAAGAACGCCTCTCACKCGTGCGTCACCCGCGCGGGTCCGCGTGTGTGAAGCCAGCCGTCCGCCGTCATGTCCCCTCGATCCCGGCGCCGAGGACGCCGAATCTGGTCACCAACGCCTCGGCGACGCGCTCCAGACCGAAGGACCGGCTGGCCTTGACCAGTACCACGTCATCCGGTCCGGCCTGCGCGGCCACCAGGGCCACCGCCTCCTCGGCGTCGGTCACCTCCACCGACTCCCCGTCCCAGGAGCCTTCCAGCGAGGCGCCCAGGTGGATATGGCGGGCCGCCGGACCCACCGCGATCAGTCGATCGACCCCGAGGCGGACCGCGAACCGGCCGAGCACGTCGTGCTCGGCGGCGGCGGCGTCACCGAGTTCCCCCATCGGACCGAGCACCGCGAACGCCCGGCCCTTCCCCCGCATGTCCACCAACGCCTTCAGCGCCGCCCGCATCGACTCCGGGTTCGCGTTGTAGGCGTCGTTGACGACCACCACCCCGGCCGCGGTGGAGGTCACCTCCATCCGCCACCGGCTGCGCGGGCGGGCGGCGGACAGCGCCGCGGCGACCCGGTCCGGGGACAGCCCCAGCCGGATCGCGACGGCCGCCGCGGCCAACGCGTTCGGCACCTGGTGCGCGCCGACGAGCCCGAGGGTCACCCGATGGTGCTCGCCGTGCGCCAGCAGGTCGAACGAGGCGCGGCCCAGCCGGTCGACATCGACGGCACCGGCCCGCACGTCGGCCCGTCCACCCTCCCCGAAAGTGATCACTTCGGCCGTCGTCCGAACCGCCATCGCCGCGACCAGCGGGTCATCGGCGTTGAGCACGACGGCCTCGCTCGCGGCCTCGGCAAGCTCGCCCTTGGCCGCGGCGATCCCCAGCCGGCCGTCGGCGTACTCGCCCAGGTGGGCACTGCCGACGTTGAGGACCACCCCCACAGCCGGGCGGGCTACCGCGCAGAGGGTGGCGATGTGCCCCGGACCGCGGGCACCCATCTCCAGGACGACGAACGCCGTGTCCGGCTCGGTGCGCAGCAGCGTCAGCGGCAGTCCGATCTCGTTGTTGAAGGAGCCGGGCGCGGCCACCGTCGGGGCGAGCCCGCCCAGCACGTCGGCGAGCAGGTCCTTGGTCGTCGTCTTGCCCGCCGACCCGGTCACGGCGACCACGGTGGCGGCGGCCAGATCACGGACGTACGCGGCGAGCGCGGCGAGCGCCGAAGGCGGATCGGGAACGATGACGGCCGGCTCGCCCACCGACCGGGCGGCGAGCACGGCGGACGCGCCGGCGGCGACGGCGGCGGCGGCGAAGTCGTGCCCGTCGACCCGGCTGCCAGCCAGGGCGACGAACAAGGCGCCGTCGCGGACCTCGCGGGAGTCGACGACGACCGAACGCACCGTGACGCCCGGGTCGGGCACCGCGTCGAGCCGGCCGCCGGTCGCCGACGCGACCTCGGCCAGGGTCAGCGGGATCATCTCCTCTCCACCGAGGAGAGCGCGGCGCGCAGGGCGACCCGATCGTCGAAGGGGGTCACCACCCCCGCCTGTTCCTGGCCCGACTCATGACCCTTGCCGGCGACAACGACGGCGTCCTGAGGTCCGGCCTCGGCCACGGCGGCCGCGATGGCCGCGGCGCGGTCCGGTTCGACCAAGACCGTGGCCGAGGCCGACAGCGCCGTGACCCCGGCGAGCATCTGGGCGAGGATCTCCGCCGGATCCTCCGAGCGCGGATTGTCGTTCGTGAGGATCGCGACGTCGGCGAGTGTCGCCGCGGCGGCCCCCATCAGCGGGCGCTTGCCGCGGTCGCGGTCGCCACCGCAGCCGAGCACGACGATGACCCTGCCCTTCACCAGCGGGCGAACCGTCTCGAGCAGCGTCGTGACCGCGTCCGGGGTGTGCGCGAAGTCGACCAGGGCCAGGAACGGCTGGCCGGCGTCGACCCGCTCCATCCGGCCGGGCACCCCGGGCAGGGAGCCGATCCCCGCCGCCGCCGTGGCCGGGGGGACCCCGATGGCGACGAGCAGCGCCAGCGCGCCGAGCGTGTTGGCGACGTTAAAGGCGCCGGGCAGCGGCACGGACAGATCCACCCGCAGCCCGTCCGGACCCTCGGCGCGCAGCAGTGTGCCGGTCGGCCCGTAGGAGACGTCCCGGGCCGTCCAGTCGGCCGGCCCCTCGACGGCGAACGTGATCGCGCCGGGATGCCGTTCGGCGAGCCGGCGGCCCCACCGGTCCGCCACGCCGATCACCGCGACGGCGGTCCGGGCCGGGTCGAACAGGGACGCCTTCGCCGCGAAGTAGTCCTCCATGGAGGAGTGGAAGTCCAGATGGTCCTGGCTGAGGTTGGTGAACACGGCCCCGGCGAAGTGCAGGGCGTCGGCCCGGTGCAGGGCCAGCGCGTGGCTGGACACCTCCATCGTGGCGGCCCCCACGCCACGCTCGACCATCGTGGCGAGCAGGGCCTGCAGGTCGCTCGCCTCCGGGGTGGTGCGGGCGGAGGCCAGCCGTTCGTCGGCGATCCGGGTCTCGATCGTGCCGATCAGGCCCGTGGTGTGGCCGGCGGCGCGCAGCCCGGCGTCGAGCAGGAAGGCCGTGGTCGTCTTCCCGTTGGTGCCGGTGACGCCGAGCAGGCGCAGCGCCGCAGAGGGATCACCGTAGATCCTCGCCGCCACCGGGGCGAGGTCGCGCCGTGGATCGTCGCTGACAAGCACCGGGACTTCCCCGGGGGGGCCGGGCGGCATGGCCGCGATCCGGCGGGCGCCCTCGGCGTCGGTGAGCACGGCGACGGCGCCGCCGGCCACCGCGGCGGCCGCGAAGGCCGCACCGTGCGTGTGGGCACCGGGCAGTGCCGCGTGGAGGTCGCCCGGCCGGACCGCATGCGAGTCGTGGGTGACGCCATGCACGATCACGTCCGTGTCCGTGTCCGCATGTGTGTCCGCATGTGTGTCCGACGGCGAATGTCCCGCACCCGCGAACGCCGCCGGCTCCGGGACGGGCGCCACGGCCGCGAGCACCGCGCGCAGATCGGCGAGGCTGCACGCGGGCGGGGCAGCCGGTCGAGGTGCCGGAGAGGTCACGGTCACGACCTTAGTGGGGGCGGGCACGGCCATCCCCACGGGCGCCCGGGCACGGCGGTGGTCCAGCCGACCTTCCCCGCCCACCACGTCCCGGCGCGGATCGCGATCATCTGTCCAGGTCGAGCAGGAGCGGTGCGGGCCTGGTGATCGGCTGTGGCACGCCGAGGGTGGTCAACGCGAAGGACATGACACGTTGGAACACGGGCGCGGCGACCTGACCGCCGAAGTAACCCTTCTTCGGGTTGTCCAGGACGATCTCCACCACCACCCGCGGATCATCCGCCGGGGCGAACCCGATGAACGAGGGAACGTAGCCCTGGTAACCGCCGTGCAYCGGGTCGGGCCGTTTGGCGGTRCCCGTCTTGCCGGCCACCCGGTAACCGGGAACCTCGGCAAGCGGCGCCGTGCCCTCGTTCGTCGCCACCGCCTCGAGCATCCGGGTGAGCGTGGCCGCGGTCTGCGCGCTGACGACGCGCTGACCAGGCGGTTGGGGAGTCACCTTGACGACGCCGTCCGGACCGGTGATGGCGTCGACAAGCCGCGGGGTCACGCGAACACCGCCGTTCGCGATAGTCGCGTACACCGAGGCCATCTGGAGCGCCGTCGCCGACATGCCCTGCCCGTAGGAAATGGTGGCGGCCTGGCTGCCCGACCAGTCCCGGGCTGCCGGCAGCAGGCCGGCGCCCTCGCCGGGGAAGTTCAGACCCGTGCGGGCACCGAGCCCGAACGAGCGCAGCGCCTGCTCCAGCCCGATCCGCCCGACCCGCTCGGAGATCTCCACGGTGCCGATGTTGCTGGAGCGGGCCAGGACGCCGGCGGCGGTGAGATGTTCGACGCCGTGCGGCTCGGAGTCCTCGATGCGTACCCCACCCCGGGTGATGAACGGCGGGATGGTCATCGGGGTCTCGGAGGTGATCAGACCGCGGTCCAGCGCCGCGGCCATCGTGATCACTTTGTTGACGCTGCCGGGCTCGTAGGCGTCCCGCGTGGACCGATTGCCCAGCGCCGGGGTGTCCCGGGCGGTGATGTTGTTCGGGTCGAACTGCGGCGCGTCGGCCATCGCGAGGATGTCCCCGGTGCGGGGGTCCATCACGACGGCCGTGCCGCCGTCGGCCTCGGAGGTACGGACCGCGTCGGCGATCGCGTTCTGGGCGTTCCACTGGATGTCCCGCTCGAGGGTCAGGCGCAGCGAAGAACCCGGGATCGGGTCCTTCTCGCGGCTCTGGCCCGAGGGGATCTCGATGCCCGCCGGGTTCGCCTCCAGTCGGCGAAGGCCGTCGGTACCGCGCAGCACCTCGTCATACGCCAGCTCCAGCCCGCCGCCGCCCTCGAGGATGTCACCATCGCCGTGCCGCATGAACCCGATGACGTTCGCGGCCAGTTCCCGGGACGGGTAGGTGCGTCCGCGTTCCTCGGTGATGCCGATACCGCGCAGCCCCAGGGCGCTGACCTTCTCCGCCACGTCCGGAGTGAGCCCGCGGGCGAGGTAGACGAACTTGATGTGCTCGGCCGGGTCGGTGGTAAGCCGTCTGCGCAACGCCTCGGTGCTGTCGTCGAGGACCGGCGCGAGCTTCGCGGCCGTCCCCGCGATGTCCCTGACGTTCGTCGGGTTCGCGTAGACGGCCCGCAGCTCGACATACTGCGCGAGCGTGTGGCCCGCCCGGTCGGTGATGGCGCCACGCGCCGCGGGCAGCACGATGGTCCGCAGCCGCTGGGCCTCGGCCTGGGCCGCGTAGGTGGAGGCGGAGAAACCCTGCAGCTGGGTCAGGCGCAGCCCGAGGACACTGAGGACCGCGCACATGAGCACGATGGACACCCGCAGCCGCCGACGCGGGCTGCCCAGCCGGTAGGCGCGACGAGCCGGGGGGTGCCGCGGCCGGCTGACCCGACCGGGACGCCAGGGCACCGAGCCTGGCCGGCCCACATACCGGCCGCCCGGATACCGGCCGTCGTGCTCCTCGTCGCCGTACTCGTCCGCACCGGGCCCGTCGCCGACCGCCCGACCCGGGTCGTCGACATCCCTCCGCAACCGACCGCCATACACTGAAGGTGGCGGTGGAGGAACAAGGCGTAGCCGTCCGCGGCCGCGCTGAGGGGAGCCCGGGGGCGTCGAGCTCACTGCCCGGCTCCGGCCTTTCCCGCCGCCCCGATCGCGGCACCACCGGCCGCGGCAGCGTTCGCCCCGGTGGCGGGAAGGTGGGCGTGAGCGGTTCCGCCGGCACCACCCGCCGTCGCGCCGGCCGCTGGCTGACCGTTCTTCCCGGGACCGCCGGTCTTCCCGGGACCGCCGGCCGGGCTCGGGCCGGGCGATGCGGGCACGACGATGATGACGGATCCGCTGCCCGGTTCCCGGGCCAGGGTCCGGGAACCAACGGGCAGCGGAGCGCCCGGCGGAAGGTATTCCGGTATCCCGCCGGGGATCATGCCGTAGCGGGAGGCCTGCGCGGCCAGCGACGCCGGATCGGAGAGCTGGTCGGCATGCACCGACAGCGCCTGTTCCTCGTCGGCCAGGGCGGACGCCCGATTGCGCAGAGTGTTGGCCTGGAACGAGTTCTCCATCAACGCCAGGTTCAGCAGCAGCAGGCAGAGCAGACCAGCGCCCAGCAGGACCAGCAGCAACACGACGAAGGGACCCTTGCGGCCCCCGTCCGGCGCAGGCCGGACCACCGCGAGCCGCGCCCGGCTCGACGCCCGGCGCGGCTGCGGGCCGATGGCCGGAGCGGTCGCGGCGGCCGAGCGGGCCGCGGGCCGCCCCGTCGAGGGGGTCGGGGCGCTTGTCATCCGCCCAGGGCCCCCTTGCCCGGAGCCGGTCCGGGCGGAGCCGGTCCGGGCGGAGGCGGAACCGGAACGCCCGGCGCGGGCGAGCGGCTGCGCGGGAGCGGTCACGATGCACCTCCGGTCGGTTTCCGGGTGTGGTCCGGGTTCGGCGCGGTACGTTCGACGGCACGCAGGCGGACGGAGGCCGCCCGCGGGTTCTCGGCCTTCTCGGTCTCGCTCGCCGGTTCCGCACCTCGGGTCAACCAGCGCAACCTGGGGCCCGCGCCCTCGGGCACCACCGGCAGGTCCGGCGGGACCGAGGCCTCCGCGTAGCCGCGCAGTTGCCGCTTGACCAGCCGGTCCTCAAGCGAGTGGTACGACAGGACGACGAGCCGGCCGGACACGGCCAGCGCGTCGAAGGCCGCGGGCAACGCCCGGGCGAGCACGTCGAGTTCGGCGTTGACCTCGATACGTAACGCCTGGAAAGTGCGTTTTGCCGGATTGCCGCCGGTCCGCCGGGCCGGCGCCGGGATGGCGTCGCGTACCAGGTCGGCGAGCCGCGCCGAGGTGGCGAACGGGGTGACGGCCCTGGCCTGGACGATCGCACCGGCGATGCGGCGGGCGAAGCGCTCCTCGCCGTATTCCCGCAGGATGCGGGTCAGCGCGTCGGCATCGTAGGTGTTGAGGACGTCGGCGGCCGTCCTGCCCCGTGTCTGGTCCATCCGCATGTCCAGCGGCGCGTCCCGGGAGTAGGCGAACCCACGGTCGTCCGTGTCCAGCTGCAACGACGACACGCCGAGGTCGAACAGGATGCCCTGCACCACCGGATGACCGAGCCGGTCCAGGATCTCGGCCACCTCGTCGTAGACGGCGTGGACGAGCTCCACCCGGCCGGGGGCGAGCCCGTGCAGCCGCTCACCGCTGCGCTCCAGGGCGTCGGGGTCGCGGTCGAGCCCCACCAGCCGTACGTGCGGGAAGGCCGTGAGCACAGCCGCGGCATGCCCACCGAGACCCACCGTCGCGTCCACCACGATCGCTCCGGATGCCCGCAGGGCGGGAGTCAACAAAGTCAGTACACGGTCGGTCAGCACAGGCGTATGTGTGGCGTTCAGTGCTGAGCCTCCCTCGACCGCTCGTGGACCTCGTCTTCAGATGTGCTGACGGGCATGGGGGCTTCGTCGGCGGAAGCCACCGGGCGGCGGGCCCGGGTCGGGTGACCGGGGCCGACCGCCCTCGCGTACGTCCCGGATGCCGGCCGCCGGGGAAGGGACAGCCGGAGGGGACGGTGCGCGTGGCGAGCCCGCGGAGCACCCGGATCCATGAACCCAAGGCAGCTCAGATCACTCCGGGCAGGACCTCCTCGGACAGCTCGGCGAAGCTCTCCTCCTGGCTTTCCAGGTAGGCCTGCCACCGCTGGGCATCCCAGATCTCAATCCGGGTGTTGGCCCCATTGACCACGCAGTCGCGCATCAAGCCCGCGTAGGACCGCAGCGGAGCCGGAACCGTGATCCGCCCCTGCCGGTCCGGCACGTCGTCCGCGGCCGAGGAGAAGAACACCCGACTGTAGTCACGCAACGCCTTTGCGGTAACCGGAACGGTACGGAGGGACTCGCTGATCCGAGTGAACTCCGCCATCGGAAAGACGTACAGGCAGCGTTCCTGCCCCTTGGTGATCACAAGCCCCCCCTCCAACTCGTCGCGGAATTTCGCGGGCAGCGTCAGTCGCCCTTTGTCGTCGAGCCGCGGCGCGTGGCTGCCGAGAAACACCGGCAACCTCCTCGCCACTGCGAGGAAGACAGCGACAGGTCACCCCGCGACGGCCACCCGTAAGCTGCTGTCCCCCACTGCGCGCCACTCTACCCCACTCCCCCCCACCCGACACCCCCTCAACACCCCGCACCACCCCACCGAACCCCCTCTATCGGGGGTCGCCCGCGATACCTAAGAAGAAGGTGGTATAAATCGCAAAAAATCAGTACAAATGACTCTGGTGGGCGAAGGAACATTTGGTCTCACTCGCCGTCCCGGCGAGGCCGGTCAGCTACGGACACCTACCCCTCAATCTCCTGTCGGGTTCCGCTTCGAGGCATGTTTCCTCGACCACCACGGCCTGCGCGCCCGCGGTGGATGTCACACTCGGGGGGGGACAGGTCCCACCGGGGCCGGGTCCGCGCATCCCGACGCGCGACGCATCCCGACACTCGACACCCGGAGGGGGGCCAACCTCGTGGTGACCGACCCTGGTCTTCTGCACTGGCGTGACCCGGTGACCGACATCGGCCATCTCGCCGACGTCACCAATCGAGTGCGGACCAGCGTCGAGACGGTCATCGACGGCAAGTCCGAGGCGATCACGACGGCCCTGGTCGTGCTGCTGTCCGAGGGTCATCTGCTGATCGAGGACGTCCCCGGGGTCGGCAAGACCATGCTCGCCAAGGCCCTCGCACGGTCCATCGATGCCCGGGTGCGCCGCATCCAGTTCACTCCGGACCTGCTCCCCGGCGACGTCACCGGAGTCAGCATCTACAACCAGGGCACCCGTGACTTCGAGTTCCGTCCCGGCCCGGTGTTCGCCAACATCGTCGTCGGCGACGAGATCAACCGCGCCGAGCCGAAGGCGCAGTCGGCGCTCCTCGAATGCATGGAAGAACACCAGGTCACGGTCGACGGCGTCACCTACCGGCTCGAGTCACCCTTCATGGTGATCGCGACCCAGAACCCGGTGGAGATGGAGGGCACCCGGGCGTTGCCGGAGGCCCAGCGCGACCGTTTCACCGCCCGGATCTCGATGGGCTACCCCTCCCCCGCGGCCGAGCTGGAGATGCTCGACAGCCACGGCAACGCCAACCCGCTGGCCGGCATCACCCCGGTCACCGACGCCGCCGAGATCGCCAAGCTGATCGCACTCGTCCGCACGGTGCACGTCTCGCCCGAGGTGCGCCACTACATCGTCGACCTGGTCGGCGGGACCCGCACGCATCCCGAGATCGCGCTCGGCGCGTCCCCCCGGGCGGCGCTGCATCTCATCCGTGCTGCCCGGGCCCGCGCGGCCCTGGACCAGCGCGGTTTCGTCCTCCCCGACGACGTTCAGGAGATGGCTGTCCCGGTCATGGCGCACCGCCTACTGCTGCACCCCGAGATCATGCTCTCCGGGGAGCCGACGATCGAGGTCGCCGCCCGCATCCTGACCGACGTCCTGCGCCGGATTCCGATCCTTCGCCCCGGTACGGCACGCCCGACCCGGCACGGCCGTTAGAGCTCCGTGTGCGGAACCTCCGGGTGCGGAACCTCCGGGTGCGTGACTTTGTCGCGGCGCTGCGTGGCCTGACGATCCGCGGCCGGTCGTTCGTCGCCGCCGGCATCGCCTGCGCGGCGTCCGCGGCCGTGCTCGGCGAGCAGGACCTGCTGCGGATCGGCCTGCTCGTCATGCTCCTCCCCGTGCTCGCGGCGGCCTTCGTCTGCCGGACCCGCTACCGGCTCGCCTGCACCCGCCGGCTCGAACCGAGCCGGGTGACCGCCGGGGACCGGGTCTCGGTCCAGATCAGGCTGGAGAACGTCAGCCGGTCGCCGTCGTCGGTGCTCCTGCTGGAGGACGCTGCCGCGGACGGGCTGGGCGGCGGGGCCCGGTTCGTACTCGACCGGATCGAGCCCGGTGGCAGCCGGGACCTGTCCTATGTCCTCCACGCGGGGATGCGCGGCCGCTACCAGATCGGACCGATGGCGATCCGCCTCGGTGACCCGTTCGGGCTGTGCGAACTGTCGCGCAGTTTCCGCAGCCTGGACGAACTGGTCGTGGCCCCCCCGATCGAGCGGCTGCCGCCGGCCCGCCCGACCGGTGCCGCGCGCGTCAGCACCGAGCTGCGCCGCGCGACCGGGCTCGTGGGTGAGGACGAGACGACGACCCGTCCGTACCGGTCCGGCGACGACCTGCGCAAGGTGCACTGGAAGACGACCGCCCGCCGCGGCGAGCTGATGGTCCGGCGCGAGGAGCACCCGCGGACGGGCGGGGCGACCATCCTGATCGACACTCGGGCCCGGGCGTGGCCTGACGGGGGCCCGTCAGCGTCGTTCGAGTGGGCGGTGAGCGCGGTCGGGGCGATCGGCGTCCACCTCGTCCGGGGCGGGTACCGGGTCCGGCTGCTGACCGATCAGGGGCTGGCGGCCATCGCCGCGGAGGGTACCGTCGGCGGGCTCCTTGACGAGCTTTCGACGCTGACGCCCGCCCCCACCGAGTCCCTGTACCCAGCGCTCGCGGCCGGCCGCGGGCGAGTCGATCGCGGCGGCATGTTCGTCGCCGTCCTCGGCCACACCGATGCGCCCACCGCCACCGCGCTGGCCGGGCTGCGGCCCCGCAGCGCCCCGGCGATCGCGGTGCTCGTCAACGTGGCCAGCTGGAGCACCGCCGCGGCGGCCCCGAAGATCGCCGCCGACCTCGAAACGACGCACGCGGTGCTCACCCGCGCCGGCTGGGCGGTCCTCGGCGCGGCGGCGGGCACCAGCCTCGCGGCGATGTGGCCGCGGGTCGCCGCCCGGGCCCGGGGCCCGGGCGGCGTCGGTGCCCCGGGTGCCGCCGGAGTCTCCGGACGTCCCGGGGCCGCGGGACTCACCAGGACCGTGGGACTCACCGGGGCGACGGGACTCACCGGGGCGACGGGACTCACCGGCGATCTCCACACCGGCGGACGGTCGGTGCCGTGAACGCCCGCCCGGTGCCCACAGTGATCGCCACCGTCGCCTGTCTGCTGTCCACCAGCGCGCTGACCCGTCTGTTCGAGGGTGTCCTCTGGTGGTTCGGGCCGGTGCTCGTTGCCACGACCGTGGCCGTCGGGACGGGGGTGGCGAGCCGCCTGCTCCGGCTGCCGGCGGCGGCCGAGATCCTGCTCAGTCTGGTCGGCCTCATCGGCACCGTCACCGTGCTGTCCGCGCGGTCGACGGCGTTGCTGGGCTTCCTGCCGACCGCCACCACGGTCGAGACGCTGCACACGCTCATCTCCGCCGGCGGCTCCGACATCTCACGGCTGGCCGCGCCGGTGCCCGCCCGGCCGGGCCTGGTGGTCCTCACGGTGATCGGCGTCTACCTCCTGGTGATGATCGTCGATCTGATCGTGGTGAAGTTCGACCACCCGACGCTCGGCGGCCTTCCGCTGCTGGCGCTGTATGCGGTGTCGGCGGCGATTCTGCCCGGGGGGGTCGGCGTGGTGCCCTTCCTGCTCGGCGCGGTGAGCTTCATCGCCCTGCTCCTGCTCGACGGGCGGTTGGCGTACGAGCGATGGGGCCGGACCGTCTCCGACCAGCGGAGGGCTGGCGTCGAGATGTTCGGCGGTCGCATCGCCGTGGGCGCGCTCGGGGTCGCCGTCACCGCGCTGGTCGCCGCGATCGTGGTGCCGCTTGGCCTGCCGTCCCTTGACGGCGAGGGACTGGTGTCGCGCAAGGGTGGATCCGGTGCCGGGGACGGTCCGAGTTCGGCCAGCGTCGTGCAGCCGATCGTCTCGGTGAGCCAGCAGCTGCACGCCAGCACGGAGGTGTCCCTGCTTCGGCTGCGCTCCGACGAGCCGAAGTATCTGCGACTGACGGCGCTGGAGAACTTCGACGGCCAACTGTTCACCCTGCGGGCGTTGAATGCCACCCGGGAAGACCGGGTCAGCGAGGGATTACCGAAACCACGGACGGGCGGCGCTACCCAGTCGGTGCGTGCGGAGGTGGCCGTCACCGGGCGGTTCAACGAGCTGTATCTGCCGGTTCCGGGCATCCCAATCCGGATCGAGGGGCTGACCGGCGACTGGCGGCTGGCGAGCCCGACAGGCACGATCTTCTCGACCCGGACCTCGACGGCGAACGCGCACTACCAGGTGGACGCGGTGGTGCCGAATCCCACAAGCGCGCAGCTTCAGGCCGCGACCGGGCCGATCCCGGACTCGCTCGGCGTCGCGACCGCGCTCCCTGACAATCTCGATCCCCAGCTGCGTCAGCTCACCAAGGCCGTGACCGCGGGTGCGCGCACCCCCTATGAAAAGGTGTACGCGATCCAGGAATACCTGCGGGGGCCGCAGTTCACCTACGACCTCCGGGGCGCCCCCACCACGCAGGAGGGCGCGCTCAGCCAGTTCCTGTTCGACACCCACCGCGGCTACTGCGAACAGTTCGCCTCGGCCATGACGGTCATGGTGCGGATACTGGGCCTACCCGCCCGGGTCGCGATCGGCTTCGTCCCCGGGGAGCGGCAGAGCGACGGCAGCTACGTCATCACCAACCGGCAGGCGCACGCCTGGCCCGAGGTCTGGTTCCCGTCGATCGGCTGGATCAGCTTCGAGCCGACCCGCCGCAGCGACGGAACCACCTCGGCGCCGTCCTACGCCCCCRCCGGGCCCGAGGAGCCCGACAACGACGCCGCCCTGCCGGAAGAGCAGGCTCAGGCCGAACCGCAGGCAGTGCCCGAGCCGGTGCCCGTGCCGGATACCTCCACGCCGGCTCCCGGCGACGATCCGACCGCGATGGGCGCTGCGCGGTCAGGTGACGACGCATCGACCTCCACCGAAATTCCCTCCTGGGTGGTCTGGCTGTGCGCTGCCCTGCCCGTCCTGGGCCTGCTAGCCGTTCCGGCGATCATCCGGATCCGGCGGAGGCGGGTCCGGCTGCGCCCGGCCGAAGACGATCCCCCAGATCCGTCTGGGGCGACGGTGGAACGGGTCCACGACGCCTGGGCGGAACTGCTGGACGTCGCCGCGGACCTGGGAATCATGATCCGGCCGAACGACTCGCCGCGGGCCGGAGTGGCCCGGCTGACCGCCTACCTGGACGCCGAGCCGACCACCGCACAGGCTCCGGGATCCGGCCCGGAACCGTCTGCGTGGCAGTCCGGGGGCAGCGAGCCCCCCACGACCTACCCGCAGGCCCGCGCGGCACTCGCCCGACTGGCCTCCGCGGAGGAGCGGGCCCGCTACGCGCCGCCGGAGATGGCCGCGCCGCCGTCCGTCGCAGACCTCAGCGAAGATGTCGTCCTGGCCACCACCACGCTGTTGGCGCTGGCACCGCGGGCCAGGCGGATGTTGGCGCGGATCGCCCCGGCATCGGTTCTCCGGCGCGCCGCGCCGGCCTCGGCGCGCGGACGGTCGAGGATGGGACGGGGAGGCGGTAAGGACGACGGACCCGCCACGCCCACCACGGTTCAGAACGAAGACAATCAGGACAATCAGGACTGGCTGGACGCGGTCAGGGACGGTCCTCCCAGCGCCGCCGCCACCGCTCCTCGACCCGTTCCATGAACGGAGCCCTAGCCCGCGGCTTCGGCTTCGATCCCCCCTGCACGCCGCCCGGCCGCCGGTGACCGGTGTCACGGCCGCTGATCCGGCGCAGGTCTGCCGCACCGCGCAGCGCGGCGAACAACATCATGAGGAAACCGAGGATGCCGAGGATCACCGTCAGCGGTACCCGGTTGAGTACCACACCGACGACCAGGACGGCCAGACCGAGGACGAAGACGACCGCGCTGCGGCGCACCCGGCGCAGCAGATAGGTACGGGGGTCCGTCGAACGCACGGTACTGGCAAACTTTGGATCGTCCTGTACGAGAGCGCGCTCGATCTGCTCCAGCAGGCGCTGCTCGTTCTCCGAGAGCGGCATCGACGCTCCTCCCACGACCTGTAGGCCCGGCGGACGGAACCTGATAACCAAGGATAGGCATGTGCGGGCGGGTGCGGTAGGCAACCTGTCATGCTGGTTGGAACCGAGCGATTCCCGTCACCTGGTCCGTGCCCGAACTGGGGTCTTTCATACCGGGAAATCCACGGTCACGGGAACCCGGCGGCGCCGGCTTCGCGAGCGGTACCAGCGGCACGACGGCGGGCAAGCACGTGCAGCTGTGCCGCGAGGTCACGGAACGGCTCCAGGGCGGCCGCGGCCAGTTCCAGGCGCAGCAGCCGCTGCGCGGTGAAGGGATCGGAGTCGACCCGCGCCCCGGGGACCAGGTCGGCGAACACGCGCACCCCGTGGACGTCGACGACGTCCGCGCCCGCCGCGTTCACCAGCGCGACGATCTCGGCGGTGGTGAACCCGGCGGGCGTCCGGGGCGCCCCGGCGCCCTGGCCGGTCAGCACGGCCTGCGCCTGCTCGAAGCGACCCGCCAGGGCGCGGGCGAGCACCGTGGCAGCCCGGCCCGCGACGACGAGGCTGAGAACGCCTCCCGGGCGCAGCACCCGCAGGGCCCCCGCCAGCGCGGCCTCGGGATCGTCAACGACGTCGAGGACGGAGTGGCACAGCAACAAATCGGCGGTCTCGGCTCCGACGATGCCGGTCAGGTCGGCCAGATCGCCCTGCTCGGCCGTGACCCGGTCGGCGACGCCCCGTTCGTCGGCGCGACGGCGCAACGCTGCCAGGGCGTCCGGCGACGGGTCCACGACGATCACCAGGTAGCCCTCGACCGCCAGGGGTACGGCGAAGCCACCACTCCCACCGCCCGCGTCAACGATGATCGGCGGGATGGCTGTGGCCGTCGGGGCCACCGACCAGGCCGGAACCCCCGCTGCCGATCCGGGCAGGACCGTCCGCAGGCCGTGCCAGATCGCGGCCTGCCGCAGATCCGCGCCGGTGACATGGCTGGTCATGCGCGTCGCGCCTCCTCACGCCGGCATCGTCGGCGCCGCCGTCAGCCCGCTCGCCCACGCCGGAGGACCAGGCGCGTCACCGACCCACGGTGAGGCCTATGGCGACCCCGACGACCAGCCCGCCAGCCGACAGCCCTACGACCCGCAGTACCCAGATGTTGCGACGCGCAACGGCGGACGGCACGGCCCGATGCGCGCCGCGGTGCCGATGCTCAGAACCGGTGAGGACCATCGATGATCTCCTGCTCCGCCAACCACTACCCCTCGGAAGGTAACCGATAGTGACCGATGCTCACCGTAAACGCAACCGCTCGTCACCCACCCGGGGCGCCGCCGGGCCGACCACGGTCAGCCTGCCCTCGGCCCGGCGACATGACCATCGTGACCTCCCCAGGCCCGACCGGACCGGTGCCGGCGATCATCGGTTGGGACGGGAGGCCCAGTACGCCCTCGACAACCCCGACGAACAGATCGACCTGACGGATCAGATCATCGGCCTCCCGCCTGGTCACTACCTTCAGCCCGGCCTCGGCCGCCGATCGCCGGGCGGCCCCCGCCGCGAAGAACTCCGCCCACTCCGCGAGCTCGGGGGCCACCCGGACAAGCAGGCACCAGGCACTCACGGGCCGACCGCGACGACCGGGACGGGGCCGGGCCCGGTCCGCCAGGACAGCGGCCGCCGCCCGCAGCGCCGCGAGGTGGGCGAGGGCGTAGCGCTCCCCGGCCGTCTGGGCGCACTCGGCCTCACCGAGACCGCGCCGGGCGGCGACCAACAGATCGTCGCGGGAGCGGCGAGGCAACCCCGCCGCCGGCACCAGGGTCCGTCCAACCGGCCCGGTGGATCCACCGTGCGGCCCGGTGGATCCACCGGGGCCGCCAAACGCACCCTTACCGCGGGCCGCTCCTCCCGCCGGGTCCGAGCCACTGTCCGAGCCACTGATCGGCCGACTGGTCACGGTGGTCACAACACCTCCCGAGTCTCGAACATAGGTTCGATCACGAAGTAGTGAACCCTCGCCAGCGCCGCCCGTCAAGCATCGAGGTATCGAACACGCGATCGAGSAGATCCGGCGACCTCGGACTCGACCACCCGAAGAAACCAGCCGAGGACGAGCAGGGCCACCACGTCGGGAACCCATCCCAGCCGCGGGTCCGCGACTTTCCCCCGACAGACATGTCCCGAATCCGCACCTGTCGTCCGGGCCACCCGGGTGACCCTCGGGTCGAGCGCATCCGGATCGGCCACGACAAGCGCCGTTCCGTCCAGCGCAAACCGGATGATGTTCACATCACGGTGACCCACGAGCCCGCTGGCGAACTCGCCGCGGGTCGGCCTGAGCCAACGCAGCGTGRCACCGTCCGACAGGCGCACCCAGCCCCCGTGGCGGCCTGGCTCGAAGGCGGCCAGGGGCACCCGTCCCATGGGTTCGACCAGACGGATCCCGAAACCGTCGAGGTCGGTCTCCAGCACGAACGGCCGGCCGGCCGCCATCAGCTCGACCCGGCCCCGCGACCACCAGTCGGCCAGCACCGCGCCCTCGTCGGTCTCGACGTGCACGTGCCGGACCGAGGCGTGCCGGGATACCGACTCGATCCGGAAGATCAGCTCGTGCGGCAGTCCGCCGGCCCGCCGCGGGAGAAGGTCCGCCCCGGCCGTCGTCCGCGGTGTCCGGGTCCGGGTCACCGCCGGGGTCACCGCCGGGGTCACCGCCGGGCCCGCCGCCGACGCGGGCCGCCTCGCCAGGCTCCTGGGCACCGTGATCGCCATGTTCCCAACCCCCTCCGCCTCGCCGGCCGTCTCCCGGCCGTCTGCCGCCTCGATTTCGTGGACTCAGTGCACCTCCAAGCGATCAACACCCACTGCACGCACAATCACCAGAACCATTGAGAATGTGTTGATCGGAACACCTGGATTCCGCGATCGRGTCACACGACACCCCACGGAGTCGGACCGCCACCCGCGTCGCACCGGACACCGGGCGCCGGAGCAGGCCTGACGCGGAAACGACAGGGGGCCGTTCCAGATCGGTAGTTGCCGCCATGTCCCCTCCCGGCGCACGCTGCGGTAATACAGACATCACCGGGGGTCGTACGAGAGGACCAGATGCCTGACCGCGACAGCCTGCAGTTCGCCATCCTCGGCCCGTTGGAGATCACTGCCGGGGGAGCACCCATCGTGCTCGGCGGCACCCAGCGCAAGGTGCTGATGGCCGCGTTGCTGCTGGAAGCCGGTCAGGTGGTGCCCGGTCACCGGCTGCTGGAGGTGATCTGGGGGGACCCACCGCCGGAGAAGGCGCTGGCCACATTGCGCACCCATGTCAGCGAGCTGCGGCGGCGGCTGGAGACCGGTTCCGAGGTGCTGTTGCGCAAGGGGACCGGGTACGTCCTTGACGTGCGCCCGGAGCAGATCGACTCCGAGCAGGCCCGTCGGCTGCTGGAACAGGGCCGGCGCGCGGTGGATGACGGTGACCCGGTGAGCGCGATCGCCCCGTTGCAGGAGGCCCAGGCCCTCTGGCGGGGACCGCCGCTGGTCGACCTGATCGACTACCCGTTCACCCGGGCCTACGTGGACGCCCTCGACGAACTCCAGCTCGACATCGCCAAGACCCGGATCGCCGCCGATCTCTCTCTGGGTCGTCATCGCGAGGTCATCGGGGATCTGCGCGTGCTGGTGACACGGCACCCCCACGACGAC
The DNA here is from genome assembly GCF_002099325.1 of Frankia sp. KB5. Lineage (NCBI taxonomy): Bacteria > Bacillati > Actinomycetota > Actinomycetes > Frankiales > Frankiaceae > Frankia > Frankia sp. KB5. The sequence goes on from NZ_MRUJ01000003.1 coordinate 27,457, forward strand.
GGGCTGCGCCGAGAGCTGGTTCTCGCCTTCTACCGGGACGGTCGGATCGAGGACGCGGCCCGGGCCTGCCGGGAGGGCCTGGAGGCGCTGCACGACCTGGGGCTGGACTCCGCGATGTTGCAGCAGCTGCAGGAGGACGTGCTGCGCGGCGCGTCCAGCCTGGCCTGGACCCCGCCCCGCTCGCTCGACCGGCGGGTCTCCGTGGCGCCCACGAGCCAGGGGGGGTACCAGCTGCCCCCGGACATCCGCGAATACACCGGGCGCGACACGATCCAGGCCCAGGTGCACGCCATGCTGACCGATCCGGTCGGGCTGTCACGGGGAACCGTGGTGGCGGCGTTCGCGGGTAAGGCCGGCGCCGGCAAGACCGCCCTGGCCGTGCACATCGCGCATCGCGTCCGCACGGGGTTCACCGACACGCTGTACGTGGACCTGCGGGGCAACAGCACCCCGCTGGCCCCGGCCCGGGTGCTGTCCCGGTTCGTCCAGACGCTCGGGGTCAGCCGCTCCGCGGTACCGGCCGACCCCGACGATCTCGGYGAGATGTACCGGGAGCTRCTCGCGACCCGCAAGGTCCTGATCATCCTCGACAACGCGGGGGGCGAGGCACAGATCCGGCCGCTGCTGCCGACCAGCCCGGGCTGCGCGGTCATCATCACGAGTCGGTCGCGGCTGCACGGTCTGAGCGCCCCGTACTGGATGGTGGACGTCCTGCTGCCCAGTGACGCGGTGGAGCTGCTGGCCAAGATGGTCAGCACGCAGCGGGTCGACACCGAGCCCGAGGCCGCGCGTGACATCGTCGGCCTGTGCGGCTACCTACCGCTGGCGATCCAGATCGCCGGGCGCAAGCTGGCCGCCCATCCGCACTGGAAACTGGCCCGCCTGGCCGGGCGGCTCGCCAACGAACGCGACCGGCTGTCCTGGCTGGAGGCCGGCGACCTGGAGATCCGGGCCAGCTTCTCGCTGAGCTACGAGGGCCGGCCGCCGGACGAGCAGCGCGCCTTCCGGCTGCTGTCGCTGCCCGCGATGAGCGATTTCGCGCCATGGGCCGCGGCGGCGGTCCTCGACCTCGACCTCGACGAAGCCGAGGACGTCGTCGACCGGCTCGCCGACGCCCAGCTACTCGAACGACGTGGCGCCGACCGGACGGGAACCGAGCGCTACCGCTTTCACGACCTGCTCCGGGTGTTCGCCCGGGAGCGCGAGACCGGGGTCGGCACCCCGCTCGGCCACCCCGCGGCCCCGGGTCGGATCCCCGAGGCCGGCGGGGACAACCGTCACACCGGCAACGGGCACACCGGCAACGGGCACACCGGCAACGGGCACACCGGCAACGGGCACCACGACGCTGCCGGGGCCCCCTCCGCCGGGGCCCCCTCCACCGAGGCCCCCTCCACCGTGTCCGGAGAACACCGGGCGGCCTTGGGGCGGCTGCTGTACGCCTATCTGGCGATGCTGCGGGAGGCGGTCGACACCTTCAGCCCCGGCGGGGTGCGCACCCTCACCCCCGCCGCCGAGGACGCGGCGGCGCTCACGACGGGGGCCGTGTTTCGGTTTGAACAGGCAGGCGTCGCCGACCTGGTCGGTCGGCCGCTGGTCTGGTTCGGCGGGGAACGGGGAAACCTCCTGAGCCTGATCGACCAGGCCCACGCGGCCGGTCTCGACGAGCCGACCTGGCTGCTCGCCACCGAGGCCGCCGAGTTCTACGCCTTCGCGGCGCACTGGGGCGACTGGGAGCAGAGCCACGTCCTGGGGCTGGCCGCGGCCCGCCGGGGCGGGCACCGCCTCGCCGAGGCGACGCTGCTGACCAACCTCGCCGAGCGCGACATCACGCTGGCCTTCGAGGACGCCTTCTGGCGACTGGACGCGGACGGCACGGACCCCGACGGTCAACCGGCGGTCGAGGTCTACCGGGCTACGGTCGACCACCTGGCGCTGGCCACGGAACGCCTCACCCGCGCCCGGAAGATCTTCGTCGACTTCGGCGACGAGCTGGGTGAGGCCCGGACGCTGCGCGGGCTGGCCGACGCCTGCCGCGGTCGGGGGGAGTTCTCCGCGGCCCTGGTCCACTTCGAGGCCGGCCTGGAGATGATGCGCCGGGGCGGCGCCCGCAAGGCCGAGGCGGAGACCCTGGTGAACGTCGCCATGGTCCACGGCGACCGGGACGAGCTCACCGACGGCATCAACTGCCTGACGATGAGCCTGTCGATCGCCCGCGAACTCGGCAACCGCCCGCTGGAGGCGCTGGCCCTGCGCCGGTTGGGCGATCTCCACCGTTTCCAGTACCGGTTGGACCGGGCTCTGGCAAGCTACAACGAGAGCCTGCCGCTGCTCGCCGAGCTACCCGACACCCGCTGGGAGCCACGCGTGCTCATCCGCCGGGGTGACATCCTCGCCCAGATGGACGACCATCCGGCGGCGCGGCGATCCTGGCAGCAGGGCATCACGCTGCTACGTCAGCAGGGCTCCCCCGAGCTGCCGGCCGCCGAGGAACGGCTGAGCGCACCGGTCACGGCCGAGCCCACCCAGTTCACCAGCGGGCGGCTGCTCAGCACGTTCGACCCGGCGTACTTCATCGCCCGGATCGCATCGTCCCGGCGCAGCGTCCGGTTACTCAACACCTGGACGGATCTGGCGACCCCCGAGCACCGGACCGCCTTCGCCGACGCGGTGCTCGCGGCGGTCGACGCCGGAGCGATCATTCAGGTGCTCCTACTCGACCCGGACTCCCCGGCCGTGGCCGGACGAGCCGCCGACCTCCTGCACAGCGTCGACGTACCGGGCATGATCCGCTCGAACCTGCTGGTCCTCGAGGCACTGCGGGATCGGCTCGCTCCCGTCCTGCGCTCCCGGCTCGCGGTGCGTCTCTACACCGAACAGCCCCTGACGACGTATCACCGCTGGGACACCGGGGCGCTGGTCTCGACGTTCCCCGTCGGGTACTCCTCGGCCGCCGCGACCCAGCACGAGGCGGCCGTCTCCTCCACCCTGGTCCAGTTCGTCGAACAGCACTTCGAGCGGCTCTGGAGTCTGGAAGGGAGCACCGCCTTGGACGACTATCTGCGGGTGCCGCTGCGCGTCTCCCCGTCGGACGCGGGCCATCTCGAGGTACAGGCCGAGTTCGTGCGCCTCGACGGGGCGGTGTACGTCYCCTCCCCCGACCTCGTCGCGCTGCTGGGCCGCGGCGGTCCGGACGGCCTGCTCGCGGAGGTGGCGGGCGACGGTCGGCATGTACTGGCTGGAACCGGACGGTGYCGGATGGTACCCCTGCGCGACAACGACGGCGCCGGGGCCGTGGCCACGGCCTTCGCCGACAAGTACGGGGCCGCCCGGGACAGCTTGCTGCGCCTGTCATCGGTGCGGCGATGAGCACGCTTGTCACCGTCGACTTCTGGCGGGTGCCCCGGCGACGGATCGGTTACGCCCTGGCGCGGATGGCCGCCGACCGTACCGCCCTGCGGCACACACCGGGACTGACCTTCGCAAAACTGCTGGGCACCGGTTCGGCGAGCAGTTTCACCCTGCGCGACGCCGATCCGTGCCAGTGGGCGATGGTCGCCGTCTGGTCCTCCCCGTCGGCGGCCCGTTCCTTCGAACGATCCGCGCCGGTGCGGGCATGGTCGTCGCTGGCCGAAGAACGCTGGCGGATCGACCTTCACCCGCTGTCGTCACGTGGGCGGTGGTCACGGCAGGAGCCCTTCGGCGACCCGGCGGCGTCGAACGTTCCGCCTCCCGCGAGCGCCCCCGCGGCGGTCGCGGTGATCACCCGGGCCCGCATCGCCCTGCGGCACACCCTCGCCTTCCGCCAAGCGGTGCCGGCGGTGGCGGTCGACCTCGCCGAGGCCGAGGGTCTGATCTTCGCGRCTGGCATCGGGGAGGCGCCGATCGGCTTACAGGGAACGTTCAGCCTCTGGCAGGACGCGGCGTCGCTGCGCAGGTTCGCTTACGGCCGCCCCGCGCACAGCGAGGTCGTCCGGCGCACACCGATGGTCGGCTGGTACAGCGAGGAACTGTTCGCGCGGTTCGCGGTGCTCGGCTCGCGGGGGACGCTGGGCGGGCGGGATCCTCTCCTGCAGGTCAGCCCCGGGCCGACGTTGACGCCGCGTTGAAGATCCGGCCACGGCCCCCCGCCGTATCCGGGCGGGGACACGGCCTGCTTTGACACCCCGTTGAACGRCACCCGCCACCGTGGAGGGGCCGCCCGTACCTTCCCACGCCCCGCACCTTCCCACGAACCGGGTGAAGCAAGCCGCATGTCGATACCCCGCGAGCAGGCGCCCTGGACGCAGCCCCCCCGCCGTCGGGTTCTGATCGCGACACCGGTGAGCGAACGGGTCGCGCGGCTCGTCACTCGGCACGACGCCGCCCGGCTACGCCCGGAGCTGGCCACCCGGCCGACGGGCCTGGCCGACGCCCTGGTCGAACTGCGGCCGCACACCCTCGTCGTCGGGGTGAACGCGGTGGATGGACCGGCACTCGAACGGTGGGCCACCGCGGTCCGCACGGACCCGGCGGAGGCCGGCCGGGACCGACCCCTGCTGCTGGTCCGCCGGGGCACCTCCCTCGCTGCCGTCGACCTGGCCGCCGCGGCCCGCCACCGGATCGAGGTGCGCAACACCCCCGAGGTCAACGCCCGGCACGTCGCCCGGTTCATCGTCGACCGGCTGTTCGACCCGCTCGGCCACGCACCCGGCGCCGAGTCGGCCGGGGCCGCCACGCGCACCGATCGGCCGGGCGTGCTCGGCCTCGTCGGCGCCGGAAACATCAACAGCCGGGTCGCCCGGGAGGGCGTCGCACGCGGCTGGCACCTGGCCGTGCACGCTCCCTCACTCGCGGCGAGGCCGGCGACGGTCGCGCTCTGGGCGGCGAAGCACCGACTGCCGGTAGACCGGATCCACGTCGCCCGCACCGTCGAGGACGTCCTCGACGCCGCCGATCTGATCAGCATCGCCGCGCCCCTCGTGCACGACGGGCCCCGGATATCCGCGGGCATGATCGACATGCGGCACGTCAAGTCGTTCACCGGCCGCCGACTCGTGTCGGTCAGCGAACCGCACGTCTTCACCGACCGGGCGCTGGTCGACGCCTACGACCGCCGCGACCTGGAGGTCGTGATCGACAACGCCCCCCGGTTCCTCGGCCCGGTCCGCGAGCTGYTCGCGGGGCGGATCGCCGAGGACGGCGGGGAGCCGCGGCGCGGATTCACTCTCTGCTCCGTGGCGATGCACAGTCCCGCCTGCAGCAACGATCTCGATCAGGCGTTCCTCGCGGTGGTCGGACGGGCCGACCTGGACGACCTCACCGGGAACGACCTCACCGGGAACGACCTCACCGGGAACGGCCTCACCGGGAACGGCCCGAAGGACGATCGTCATGACCTGGCCGATCGCCGGGGCGATCGGCGGGGCGATCGGCGGGGCACCGGCCGCCGGGCCGTCGAGGACCCGGCCTCTGACGGTTCCGCCGTCGACAAGCACGACGTGGTGGTCGTCGGCGGCGGGATCGTCGGACTCACGATCGCGCTCGTGCTGCGGCTGCGGGGCCACCCCGTCCGGGTCCTCGACGCCGCGCCTGCCGACCGGGCAGACCCTGCCGCCCAGGGCACGACGTTCGCGGGGACGAACGGTCGGCACCTGTCGGCGACCGAGACCCTGCCGCAGGCGGACGCGAGCCGCGCGGGTGTCCTCGATCGCGATCCGACGCACGGCGGCTGGCGGCTACGGGACCCGGAGTCGCTGTCGGAGCCGGAGAGGGCCTGGGCCGGCGCCTTCGAGCAGTGCGCCGACCGTCCCGGGCTGCACGCGGTGGCCCGGGACCTGGTGATCGCCCTGAACCGGCTGGGGTTGCGCGGGTGGGAGCATCTTTTCGCGCTCGCCGACGGCGGGGACGGGCTCGCTGCCGGGTGCGGGTTGCGCTGGGACGCCCGCATCCCGCGGATCTATCTCGGTCCGGACGACCTCGCCGCGGGCGAGCGGCTGCAGCGGTCCGCGGGGGGGCGGGTCGTTCGGTTGTCCCGGGCGGACCTGGTTCGCGACTGGCCCGCGCTGGGCCGCTCGGTCCCGCTGCCCGACGGCGTCCGGGAGGTGACCGCAGCGGTCGAGGTGGACGGCTACGCGGTCAACATCCACGATCTGGCCACGGTACTCATCGACCGGCTGCGGGCCGCGGGCGTCGAGGTGCGCGCCGGCACCCGGGTGGAACGCATCGAGACCGACATCGAGACCGACATCGAGACCGACATCGACGGGAACCTCGACGGGAACCCCGACGGCAACGGGAACGAGGCCGGGCACGAAATCGGGAACGGAGCCGGCAGYGGGGTCCGGCTGCATCTCGCGGACGGCTCGACCCTGCGCACCGGCTGGGCCGTGGTGACCGTGGCCGGCCGCGACCTGCAGCGGCTGCTGGGCGCCGCCTGGCCCGGCGCCGGTGCCGTCGCGCATCTGCTCGGCCTCTCGCTGACCCTGCCGAACCCGGGTCTGCGACGGCCGGTGAAGGTCCACGCCGGAGATCCCCTAGGTGTGATCAATGTGACGCTGTCCGCCGATGGTGCCAGGATCCATGTCAGCGGCGGATTCGGGTATCTGGGCACCGCCGTGCGGGCGGCCGCGGACAGCGGCGTCGCCCGTCTGCGCGCGGTTTTCGAGCAGGCGGTCGCCGGCCTGTTCCCGACGCTGCGCCGGCCTGACGGCAGCGTGGAGATGCTCGACGTCCGCGTCTGCGAGCGCCCGGCGACCCCGGACGGCCTCCCCCTTGTCGAGGCCGTGGCAGACCACGGCGGCCGGGTGATCGTGGYGGCAGGGACGAACGCGGGTGGCACCGTGCAGGCCCCGGCGGTGGCCATGCTGGTGGCCGACCTCCTCGCCGGCACGCCGCGCTGCGCCACGCTCGCCATGGCCGGTGATCGGGCCGGTCTCCCACCCATCCGGAGTTAGCACCCTCCACATCAGTGGAATGACGTTACGTAGCAGTAATTCCCATCGCCGAGCGGTGCCGGCGGGCGGCGAGTTATCGTCGAGCGACGTGATGGTGCGCCCCAGCCTCCTGGCTCGCCGGACCCGACTCGTGGGGCCAGGTCGGCGATCCGGGCGCGGACAGGAGGCGACGCCGGTGACCGACGTGGACGTGAGGGTGGTCCGCTGGTCCCCGAGCCGGATGCGCACCCGGCTCGACGATGTCATCGCGGTCTACAAGGCCGCTTTCCTCGATCACCACGAGCCTGACCCGCAGCGGGCCGCCCGGGACCGGGCCGCCCATGCGCGCCGGCACTTCGAGCGGCGGGACCTTCGTGCCGTGGCGGCCGTCACACCCGACGACGAACTCATCGGGATCACCTACGCCCTGCCCGGCCGGGTCGGCCAGTGGTGGCACGACGTCGTCGCCGGCGCGCTCCCGCCGGACTCGGCCGCGTACTGGCTCGACGACTGTCTCGAGATCGTGGAGCTGCACGTCCTGCCCGCCTACCAGGGCCGGGCGATCGGGCGCACCATACTGCGGGAGCTGCTGCGCGGGGCCCCGCAACGCACGGCCGCGCTGTCCGCCCTCGAACCCCCGGGCAGTCCGGCGCGCCGGTTGTACGATCATGAGGGATTCGTTCCATTGTTGTCCGACTTCCAGTTCCCCGGGACCCTCACCCCCTACGCCGTGCTCGGCAAGGAGCTCCGCGGACGCTCCCCCGCCCGTCCCGACGGTGCCTCCGCCCAAGGAGCCGACCGGCACGCACCGGTACGATGACCGCCGACGCGCTCTTCACCGGATCGGCGCGGCCGGCGCGGCCCACCGCGGTGCCGTGGATCTTCGCGGCGGCCACCGTGGCGGTGCAGCTCCCCTGTCCGTTGGTCACCGGATCCGCCGGGGCGGCGCTCGCCATCGCCTCGATCGTGCTGTTCTTCGCCTCCTCGGTGAGCCACGCCCTGCTCACCCGTGGCCGAGCGTGGACCGCCGGGTTTCTCGCCGTGACCGTCGGCGGCGGGCTGCTCGTGGAGACCGTGGGCGTGCACACCGGCTGGCCCTTCGGCCGCTACGTCTACGGCTCCGCCCTGGGCACCCGCCTGTACGGCGTCCCGGTCGTGGTGCCGATGGCCTGGGCGATGGCGACCTACCCGGCGTATGTCCTGGCCCGTCGCCACCACCGCGGCCGGGCGCGCACCGTCGTGCTGGCCGCGCTCGTCCTCGCGGCCTGGGATCTTTTCATCGACCCGCAGATGGTCGCCGCGGGGTACTGGCGGTGGCTCGGCGGCGGCCCGACGCTCAACGGAATCCCACTCACCAACACCGCCGGCTGGGTGGCCGTCGCGATCGCCATGACCGCGGCGTTGACGGCGCTTCCGGACCAGGCCGGGAGCACGGCTCGCGACGAGCGCGCCCCGCTCGCCCTTCTCCTGTGGGCCTACGTCTCCTCGACGCTGGCGAACCTCACCTTCTTCGACCGTCCCGGTGTGGCCGCGGCCGGCGGGATCGCGATGGGGGCTGCGCTCGTCGCGGCGGCCCGGGCCGGACCCCGGGACCGTGCCCGGGCCGGGGACCGCCCGGTCCCGGCGGGCTCCCCACCACGATGACGGCGCCGTGGCGGACAGGGCACGGGACGAGGCACCGGACGGTACCGAGATCCCCGGCCCGGTGGCTTGCCGGGCGATGCTGGTCGGGTGCGGTACGGTCCGCCGCGGTGGCGTCCACCGCCATCGCCGTGCACACGGCGGTGAACGCGCGGCTGCTACGCGTCCCACCGCCGGCCCGGCCGGTACGCGAACGGGTGACGGTCGTGCTACCCGTCCGCGACGAGGCCAGGAGCCTGCCGCGGTGCCTGTCGGCCCTGCTCGGCTCACGGTGGGTGCCCGACCTCGAGATCCTCGTCTACGACGACGGTTCCACCGACGGCACCGGGGAGATCCTCGCGCGGTGGGCGGCGAGGGACAACCGGATCGTCGCGCTGCGCGGTGCGGAGCCGCCCGCCGGCTGGCTCGGCAAACCGCACGCCTGCGCCCGGGCCGCGGCGGCGGCCACGGGCACGGTCCTCGTCTTCGTCGACGCCGACGTCACRGTGGCCCCCGACGGCGTCGCGCGGACCGTTCTCCTCCTGCGGGACGCCGGCCTCGACCTCGTCTCGCCCTACCCGCGTCAGGAGGCGGCCGGTGTCGCCGAAAGGCTGATCCAACCCCTGCTCCAGTGGTCGTGGCTGGCGCTGCTGCCGCTGCGGCTGGCCGAACGCTCCGCCCGGCCGTCGCTTTCGGCGGCGGGCGGACAGCTGCTGGCCGTGGACGTGGCGGCCTACCGCCGGGCCGGCGGCCACGAGGGTGTCCGGGACCAGGTCATCGAGGATGTCGCCCTGCTGCGCAGGCTCAAGCGTGCCGGCGGGCGGGGAGTGGTCGTGGACGGCACCGATCTCGCGGTCAACCGGATGTACTCCGGATGGTCACAGCTGCGGGACGGCTACGCGAAGTCGCTGGCCGTCGCCGGTGGAAGCACGCTCGGCAGCGTCGGGCAGATCGGCATGCTGGCCTGGCTGTTCGTCGTGCCGGCGGTGGCGGCACTGGGTGGCTCGGGCCCGGGCGCGGTCGGGTACCTCGCCGGGGTCGCCGGCCGGGTGCTCGCCGCCCGCCGCACGGGCGGCCGGAGCTGGCCCGACGCCGCCGCTCATCCGGCTTCCGTGAGCCTGTTGGGCTACCTGACTGCGGTGTCGTGGTGGCGTCGTCGGCGGGGTACCGCCCGATGGAAGGGACGACCGGTTACCCGCTGCCCCTGACCACTGGTCCGCACCCCGCACCCCGCACCCCGCACCCCGCCAGGAGCTTCCCTTGCCCCTCCGGCGGCTTCCTTCTTCTTCCCGAGGCTTCGATGCCCGTTTCCTTCCTCGTGGATAACCGGGAAGGAGCAGCTCGTACAGTCGTCGCATGGCCCGTGTTGTGGTGATCGGCGCCGGTGTGGGCGGGCTGGCGGCCGCGGCCCGGCTCGCCGCCACCGGGCATGACGTGACGGTCTGCGAGCAGTCGTCGCGGACCGGAGGCAAGCTCGGCTGGTACGAGCGCGATGGGTTCGGCTTCGACACCGGTCCGTCCCTGCTGACCATGCCCGGCGTGTTCGAGGACCTGTTCACCGCGACCGGCGGGCCGTTGCGCGGCGAGGTGGAGCTGCGTCGGCTGGACCCGATCGCGTCCTACCGGTTCGCCGACGGCACGACGCTCGCCGCACATGCCGACGACGACGCGTTCGTGGCCGAACTGGACGATCGGATCGCCCCCGGGTCGGGCGAGGACTGGCGGCGGCTCGCCGACCGGGCCTGCCGGGTCTTCGACGCCGCCGAAGGACCGTTCCTGTCCAGTCCCGTGTCGGCGACCGGGCTGGTTCGGCTCGCCTGGTCCGCACCCGGTGACATCGCCGCGATCGCGCCCGGCCGGAGCCTGCGCCGGCTGGGCCTGCGCTACCTGCGTGATCCCCGGCTGCGGATGATCCTGGACCGCTATGCCACCTACTCCGGGTCCGATCCCCGGCACGCCCCCGCCGCTCTGGTGTCGGTGGTCCACGCGGAACGGCGCTTCGGGGGCTGGTACGTCGCGGGCGGCCTGCGCCGCCTCGGGGATGCGCTCACCCGCCGCGCCGAGGAACGCGGCGTCCGGATCCTGCTCGACGCGCCGGTGCTGGCGGTGACCCGGACCCCCGGCGGCCGGGTCGACGGGGTCCGTCTCGCCGACGGTATCCGGCTGCCCGCGGACGTCGTCGTCGCGAACGCCGACGCGGCGGCGCTCTACGGCCGGCTGGTGAACGATCGGGTCGGCCGCCGGCGGCTGCGGCGGACTGTACCGTCGATGTCCGGCTTCGTGCTGCTGCTGGCCCTGACGGGTCGCACGCCCGGGCTGGGGCATCACACGGTCACCTTCCCCGCCGACTACGATGCCGAGTTCGATGCCGTCTTCGCGGGCCGGCTGGCGGCCGATCCCACTATCTATCTTGCCGCGCCCGCCGACCCGGCCTGCGCGCCGCCGGGCTGCGAGGCGTGGTTCATCCTGGTGAACGCGCCCCCGCATCGCGGCGCGGGCGGCCACAACGGCGCAGGCACCCTGGACTGGGACCGTCCCGGGCTCACCGACGGCTACGCCCGGCGCATCCTCGACGTGCTCGCCGCCCGCGGGTTCGACGTCCGCTCCCGGTTGCGCTGGTACGAGACCATCACCCCGGCGGATCTGGAACGGCGCACCGGGACGGTGGGCGGATCCATCTACGGTGGATCCTCGAACGGCGTGCGGGCGGCCTTCCTGCGGCCTCCGAACGCATCCCGGGTACCCGGCCTGTTCCTCGTCGGTGGGTCAACCCATCCCGGCGGCGGGCTGCCGCTCGTCGTGCTCTCCGCCGGCATCGTCGCCGGTCTCATCGGCCCGGCCTGACCCGGCGGTCAGGGCCGCGTGGACCGTGGCCGTGAGCTGAAGGAGGCCGATGGCGCAGACCGCCAGCGTCGCGGTCGTCGCGATACTCGCGGCGAGGTTCGCGAGGCCGGGCACCAGACCCGCTCCGAACGAGCCAACCGCGGCGATGATGATCCGGGTCGGCCGCTCCCCGACGGTCACCACACCGATCTCGTCGAAGCCGGCGTTGCCGGCCCGGGCCCGGGTGTACTCCAGCAGTCCCAGCATGCTGCCTGCCGCGATCACGAGGCCGCCGGGTGCGCCGAGACACCACAGGGCCAGCAGGTAGGCCAGGTCACCGCAGCGGTCCACGACGGAGTCCAGGACATATCCCCAGGCGCTCGCGCGTCGGGTGAGAATCGCCACCGCTCCGTCGAGGTTGTCGGCCAGGCCACTGAGCACGATCACCAGAGCCCCCAGCAGTGGCCACCGGCCACCGGCCACGGCCGGGGGAATCGCGAGGGCGGTGAGCACGGCCCCCCCGGCGGTCACCGCCGACGGGCGCACCCGGCGGGCGGCGAGCGGCCTGGCCAGCCAGTAGACCACCGTCAACCAGGCACGAACGAGCCATAGCCCGCGCGCCAGGTCGTAGCCGCCGTGCAGGGCCGACCATTGGGCAAGGTAGGTGTCCCGACCGGGTAGCGGGGTGCTCACGTCGTCCATCGTGCCCGTCGTCCATCCCGTTCCGCCATCCCGTTCCGCCCGGTACGGCCAGCGCCCCGCCCGGTACGCCGCCATCCGTCCGGTACGCCGTCTCGCGCTGGGACATGCTGGGACATAGAGTCTCGTCGTCCCCTACCGCGAGCCGTAGCGGCACCCTGCGTCCGGCCGGCGACCAAAACCGAAGGCGTCGATCGGTCACCGGACCGGCCCGAGGTGGGGAGACGCGGTGTCGGAGGAACAGCGGTGTCACGAGAGAACAGCGGTGCCACCCAGACGTGGCGGGAGTGACGTGTCCGAACAGGTAGGCGGCGTAGTGGAGACCCTTGAGGACCTCGACCCGCGGGCGGTCTTCTCCGCCCATCGCGACCAGGTGATCCTTGCGGTACGGATCACCCCGATCTTCAACACCCTTGATCTCAGCCTGGTGACGGCGGTGGTGGACGCCRCCAACCAGGCCGGGTTCGCGCTGGTCCGGGAGCATTCGCTCCGCGACGAATGGCTGCTGTGCGTCTTCGATGCCTACGACGAGCACGACTGAGTGCCGGCCCGGCGGCATGAGCGCGGACGGGTCAGGCGAGCGGCCCACCCGTCATGCGCCACCGGGACACCCCGCGGATCGGCCACCCCGCGGACCGCGGCCGGCTATCGGACCGCCTGGTAGATCTCTCGGGTGGCGCTGGAGCGGTTGAGGGTGATGAAGTGCAGGCCCGGTGCACCGCCGTCCAGCAGGCGACGGGACAACTCGGTCGCCACCTCGACCCCGATCGCCCGCACGGCCRCCGGGTCGTCGGCGACGGCCTGCAACCGGGAGGCCAGCGCCGGCGGGAAGGCCGCGCCGGACAGCTGCGCCATCCGGACGATCTGCGCGACGTTCGTCACCGGCATGATCCCAGGAATGATCGGCTTGTCGCAGCCCAGCCGGCGGACCCGGTCGACGAGACGGAAATAGTCGTCAGCGCCGAAGAAGAACTGGGTGATGGCGTAGTCCGCGCCGGCGTCGAACTTGCCCACCAGGTAGCGCGCGTCGCTGTCGAAGTCGACCGATCGTGGGTGCTTGTCGGGGAAGGCTGCCACGCCGACGCAGAAGCCGCCGACCGACCTCACCAGGCGCACGAGTTCGTCCGCGTGCCGCAGGCCCGCGGGATGGGCGGTCCAGGTGCCCTGCGGATCCCCTGGCGGGTCGCCGCGCAGGGCCAGGACGTTGCGCACCCCGACGCCGGCGTAGTTGCCGATGACCCGGCGCAGCTCGGCGACGGAGTGGTTGACCGCGGTGAGATGGGCGATCGGCGTGAGGGTGGTGTCGGTGGCGATCCGCTCGGTCACCCGGATCGTGCCCTCGCGCGTCGACCCGCCCGCCCCGTACGTCACCGAGACGAACGAGGGATGCAGCGCCTCGATCTGGCGCAGGGCCGTCCACAACTGCCGCTCGCCGTCCGGCGTCTTCGGCGGAAAGAACTCGAAGGAAAAGGACGCACGACCGGTGGCGAGGTACTCGCCCATCGTCGTGGGTTGCGTGCTCAGACTCCGGACCGCCGCCATGGCACGAGGGTAGACCGAGCGTGGCCACGATCGAAGACGGACCCCCGATCGGAAACACGACCGATCAGGCCCCGACAGCGGGCAGCAACATTTCCCCGGCGTGATCCCATGAATCCCCAGCGTGATCACGCGAGAGTCATGATCCGTCGATTCCACCAACGTGGGTGAGCAACCCGGCTGAAACGGGCTCGTTGGGCGGGACCAGCTGGGACAACCCAGATGGACGGTAGATGGACAAGAGACGTCAGATAGACAAGGGTCCCAGCGGCGCGGCGAGACCGACCCGTACCCGCCCGGACACGCTGCGCGCCACCACCTGGCACGCCGCGTGCGCCGACGGGGTCAGCTCCACGTCGGCCGCCCCGGGATCGGCGGTCTCCACCTCCACCCCGTACTCGCCGTCGGGCAGCATGACGGTGACCATGCCTGTCTCGCTCTGCGCCCGCACGCCGTCCGGCGGTTCGCTGAAGTGCAGGTTGACGTCGCCGTCCCGGCTGCGCGCGGCGACCGGACCGCGCGTGAGCTCCCGCCCGGCGATGGTGCCATCGCGGGTGACCAGGGACAGTTCACCGCCTACCCCCCACAGCGTGATTTCGCCGGCGAGCACCTCGGCCCGCACCCGGACCCGTGGCGGCACGGTCAGCCTGACCCGCACGTCGCTGGCCCGGCCGTCGATCCGCAGCGTGCTCCCGGCCCTCGTGAGCACGGGTACGGACCGACCGGGACGACGCCGCACGGTCAGCGCGACGTGCACGTCCTCGCGGTCCCGCCCGGAGATCTCGACGCGGCCGGCGGCCACCAGAACCTCCACGGCGTCGATACCGTCGACAGTGTGAGTCAGCTCCGCGGGTGGCAGCCGCAACAGGGTCAATCCGCCCAGTGCGGYGGCGACCAGCAGAACGGCGACCACGACGACGGCGGTGTCGAACACGGGCACACCGCACGGTACCCCGGGCGCCGGCCAATCCCCGGCCACACCACGGTGCCGGACCACACCACGGTGCCGGACCACACCACGGTGGATGTGCGCCGGCGGGTCTCCGCCGTGTTGCGGCGCTTCGCCGGTTCGCGCGGAGCGCTCCTGCGCGGAATCGACGACGATCTGATCCCGTTCGTCCGTATCGCCACCGAATTTCTGCTGGCGGAGGGCAAGCGGTTGCGTCCCGCCTTCTGCTACTGGGGGTGGCGGGGCGCGGGCGGCCCGGACTGCGACGAGATTGTGACCGCCGCCGCCGCCATCGAGCTGCTGCACGCCTGCGCGCTGATCCACGACGACGTCATGGACGCCTCCGACACACGGCGCGGCAGGYCGGCCGCGCACCGGCGCTTCTCCCGGGTCCACCGGACCGCCGGCTGGCGGGGTGATCCCGCCGACTTCGGCCGCTCGGCCGCGATCCTGCTCGGCGATCTGTTCCTGGCCTGGGCCGACGAACTGCTCGCGGCCAGCAGGATGCCACCCGAGGCGTTGGTCCGGGCCTGGCCCACCTACGGGCGGATGCGCAGCGAGCTGATGGCGGGGCAGTACCTCGACCTCGTCGGCCAGGCCGAGGCCGGTCCGCACGGCGGCCTCGATCCCGGGCGGGCGGTCCGCATCGCCCGGTACAAGACCGCCGGTTACACGGTGGTCCGTCCCCTGCAGCTCGGCGGTCTGCTCGCGGGCGCGCCGCCGGACCTGTTGGCGGCCTATGCGGCGTTCGGCCTGCCGCTCGGCGAGGCGTTCCAACTCCGCGATGACCTCCTGGGCGTGTTCGGCGATCCGGCGGTGACGGGAAAACCCACCGGGGAGGATCTGCGTGACGGGCGGCCCACTGGCCTGCTGGCGCTCGCGCTGACCCGTGCGCAGCCGGCCGCGGCGGCCCGGCTGCGCACGCTGATCTCCCCGCCGGTCCGGCGCGCCGGGCACCCTGAGGATGCGGGACAGCCCGAGAATCCCGGGTATTCCGGGGGACCCGGATGTTCCCCGGGATTCGGGCCCACCGAGAACCCCGCGGCCCGCGCCGCCCGGGTCGCCGAGGCCCGCGACATCATCGCCGCAAGCGGAGCGGTGGCCGCCGCCGAGGAACGGATCGCCGCCCGGACCGCCACGGCGGTCGAGGCGGCCCGACGGGCGGATCTGGACGTCACAACCCTCGCCGCCCTGACGGAACTCGCCATGGCAGCGACTTCGCGATCACATTGAGCAACCGACCACATCGGGTAACCGCACCATCGACAGGGAAGTCCATCGACCAGGAAGCAGGTGGCAGGTGCGCACGGTGACCGGAGCGACGGATCACGTCGTCATCGTCGGGGCCGGTCTCGCCGGTCTGTCGGTCGCGCTGCGCCTGGTCGGAGCCGGCCGGCGGGTGACGGTGCTCGAGCGGGATGCGACCCCCGGCGGTCGGGCCGGCCTGCTCGCACTGGGCGACTATCGTTTCGACACCGGACCGACCGTCCTGACCATGCCCGAGCTGATTGCCGACGCCCTGGACTGTGTCGGGGAGGATCTCGACCGCTGGCTGTCACTGACCCGGCTCGACCCGATGTACCGGGGGTTCTTCGCCGACGGTTCGTCGCTGGACATCCGCGCCGACCCCGCCGACACCGCACAGGAGATCCGGGCGCTGTGCGGCCCGGCGGAGGCGGCCGGCTTCGAGCGGTTCGTCGGAATCGTCACTGCAATGTTCCGCACCCAGCTGCGCCACTTCATCGACGCGCAGGTCGACTCCCCGCTGTCGTTGCTGCGCCCGCAGCTCGCCCGGCTGGCCGCCCTCGGCGGCTTCCGCCGGCTCGACACCGTCGTCGGCCGCCATCTACGGGACCCGCGGACCCGGCGGATGTTCTCCTTCCAGGCGATGTACGCCGGGCTCGCCCCGCACGACGCACTGGCCCTCTATGCCGTCATCTCCTACATGGACTGCGTCGCCGGGGTCTACCACCCGGCCGGCGGCATGCACGCCGTCGCCGAGGCGCTGGCCGGCGCCGCGGCCAAACACGGTGCCACCCTGCGCTACGAGACCACGGTGACGCGGGTGGAGGTGCGGGGCGGCCGGGCGGTCGCGGTRCACACCGCGGCGGGGGAGCGCATCGGCGCCGACGTGGTGGTRCTCAACCCCGACCTGCCGATCGCCTACACCGAACTGCTGCCTCCCTCGACGGCGCCGGCCCGCCTGCGCCGCCTGCGGTACTCGCCCTCGTGCTTCCTCCTGCTGGCTGGGGCGCGCGTGGAGTACCCGCACACCGCGCATCACACCATCCACTTCGGCCGGGCCTGGCGGTCGACCTTCCGCGAGATCATCGATCGCGGCGAGCTGATGAGCGACCCGTCCTTCCTCGTCACCACCCCCTCACGCACCGAACCCGCGATGGCCTCGGCCGGCGGCCACACGTACTACGTGCTCTTCCCCACACCCAACCTCACCGCCCCGCTCGACTGGTCGGTGCTGCGCTCGCGCTACCGCGACGAGGTGGTCGCCACCTGCGAACGCCACGGCTACCGAGGCTTCGGCGACGCCATCGAGGTGGAGCAGGTCACCACGCCCGCCGACTGGCGGGCCCGCGGGATGGCGGCGGGCGCCCCGTTCGCGGCGGCCCACACCTTTCGCCAGACCGGTCCGTTCCGCCCCTCGAACCTGGCCCCGGGCCTCGCGAACGTCGTGTTCGCCGGCAGCGGCACCCGGCCCGGCGTCGGGGTCCCGATGGTCCTCATTTCCGGCCGGCTGGCCGCGGAGCGGATCCTCGGCGCTGACCGGGGTTACCGTTCCCGCGCCCTGTGCTGACCCGTGACGCACCCCGGCAGCCCGACAGCCCGACAGCCCGGTGCCCCGGTGCCCCGGTGCCCCGAACATTTCCCACCGCCGAGAAGTTGCTGAAGAGCGGCTTAGAAGAGGCTTCCGGCCAGGCCGTGCCGAGTCCTTTGGCACCCTGTTCCACGATGCGGCTGGGACAATGCTGCCATGGACGAAGGGCACAGCCCGGCCGGCCTCGCCGTACCGGACACCACGTCGGACGCGGCGCTGCTCGAACGCGCCCTGTTCGAGATCAAAAAAGTGATCGTCGGACAGGACCGGATGGTCGAACGTATGCTCGTCGCCCTGCTCGCCCGGGGCCACTGCCTGCTGGAGGGCGTGCCCGGGGTCGCGAAGACGCTGGCCGTGCAGACCCTCGCAACCGTCGTCGGCGGTTCGTTTGTCCGCATCCAGTTCACCAACGACCTCGTGCCCTCCGACATCGTCGGTGCCCGCATCTACCGGGCGAGTCAGGAGGCGTTCGACGTCGAGCTCGGCCCGGTCTTCGCGAACTTCGTGCTCGCCGACGAGATCAACCGGGCACCCGCGAAGGTGCAGTCGGCGCTGCTGGAGGTGATGTCGGAGAAGCAGGTCTCGCTCGGCGGGGTCACCCACCGGCTTCCCGAGCCGTTCCTGGTACTGGCCACCCAGAACCCGATCGAATCCGAGGGTGTCTACCCGCTACCGGAGGCGCAGCGGGACCGGTTCCTGATGAAGGTCAACGTCCCCTACCCGAACCCGGCGGAGGAGCTCGAGATCGTCCGGCGGATGGGCACCTCGCCACCGCTCCCCGAGCGGGTCCTGACCCCGCAGGCGCTGACCCGGCTGCAGACCCGAGCCGACGAGGTGTTCGTCCATCACGCCATCATCGAGTTCGCCGTCCGGCTGGTGCTCGCCACCCGGTCCCCCGGCGAGGCGGGTCTACCCGAACTCGAGGGCCACCTGGCCTACGGAGCCTCGCCGCGCGCCTCGCTCGGACTGGTCGCGGCGGCCCGCGCGCTCGGCCTGCTGCGCGGGCGCGACTACGTCGTACCCGACGACGTCGCCGCGGTCGCCCTGGACGTCCTGCCCCACCGCCTGGTGCTCTCGTACGAGGCGCTGGCCGAGGGGCTGACCGCGGACGCGATCGCCGCCCGGATCCTGGGCGTGGTCCCGCAGCCTCAGGTGGCGCCCCGCCAGCAGGGCCCCCACTACCCCACCGGTCCGCATGCCGGCGGGTGGGGGACGAACCCGCGTTCGGGCTTCCCGGAATACCTCGACCAGGGTGCGTCCGGATGACGGACCCCGCGGACCGGCTCCGGGCCGGCTCCGTGTCGGCGACCGATCCGGCGGTGGAGCGGACCCTGCGCCGGCTCGAACTGACCGTGCTCCGCCGTCTCGACGGCATGCTCCTCGGCGATCATCTCGGGCTGCTGCCCGGTCAGGGCAGCGAGAAGGYCGAGAGCCGCGAGTAYGCCGTCGGTGACGACGTGCGCCGGATAGACTGGGCCGTCACGGCCCGGACCACCGTCCCCCACGTCCACGATCTCATCGCCGACCGGGAGCTCGAGACCTGGGCGCTGGTGGACCTCACCGCCAGCACCGAGTTCGGCACCGGTACCTGGCAGAAGCGTGATCTGGCGATTGCCGCCACGGCCGCGGTCGGCTTCCTGACCGCCCGCACCGGCAACCGGATGGGCGCGATCGCGCTGACCCAGGCCGGTCCACGGGCGATCCCGGCCCGGCCCGGCCGGGACGGGCTGCGGGCGCTGCTGCACACGCTCATCACCGCGCCTCGCGGCGCGCACGACCGGCCCCGCCGCCGGCCCGATCCGGCGGCGGCCACCGACCTCGCCGCGGCGGTGGAGGGCCTGCTGCGCCCGCCGCGCCGCCGGGGGCTCGCGGTCGTCGTCTCCGACTTCCTGTCCACCGACCTGCGCTGGGAACGGCCGCTGCGGGTGCTCGCGGCGCGGCATCAGGTGCTCGCCATCGAGATCGTTGACCCGCTCGAGCTGACCCTGCCACCGGTCGGGCCGCTGCCCGTCGTCGACGCCGAGACGGGGGCGTTCGTCGAGGTCCCGACGTCGTCGCGGCGGTTGCGGGAACGTTACGCCGCGGCCGCCGTCGCCCACCGCAGCGCGGTCTCGCTGGCGTTGCGCCGGGTCGGCGCCGACCATCTGGTCCTGCGCACCGACTCGGACTGGCTGGTCGACATCGTCCGGTTCGCCTCGGCGAACCGGCGCGGCCGGGGAGCCGGCCGCCGCCCGCCCGTGGGTCGGACCGACCAGGGTGGCACGGCGGCGCCCGCCACCAGTCGGGCAGGCACCAGTCGGGCAGGCAGCCGGTGAGCTTCCTGGCCGGGCACTGGCTGTGGCTGTACCTGGGGGTCGGCGCGTTGCTGATCTCCTATGTCGTGGTCTCGGCGCGGCGGCGGGTGTATGCCGCCCGGCTGTCGTCGACGTCGCTGCTGTCCTCGGTGCTTCCCCGCCGACCGCAGTGGTGGCGCCGTCACGTCCCGGCGGCGCTGCTGCTGCTCGCCCTCGCCGGGTTGGTGTTCTCCCTGGCGCGACCGGCGCGGGCCGAGCGGGTTCCCCGGGAACGCGCGACGATCATCCTGGCGATCGACGTCTCCAACTCGATGGCGGCCACGGACATCGCCCCGACCCGGCTGGCGGCCGCCAAGCAGGGCGCCTCGGCATTCGTCGACCAGCTCCCTCCCCGTATCAACCTCGGGCTGGTCTCGTTCGCCGGCAGCGCGACGGTCCTGGTGCCCGCGTCCGCCGACCGCGAGTCGGTCCGCGCCGGCATCCGCGGCCTGCAGCTCGGTCCCGCGACCGCCGTCGGCGAAGGAATCTTCGCCTCGCTCCAGGCGATCACCACCGCCGGCAAACGGTTCTCCGACACGGGGCAGAGCGCGCCTCCGGCCRCCATCGTGCTGCTCTCCGACGGGGAGACCACCCGTGGGCGGCCGAACAACCAGGCGATCGAGGCGGCGCGGCAAGCCCGTATCCCGGTGGACACCATCGCCTACGGCACCGCCGACGGAACGCTCGACGTCGGCGGCCAGGAGGTGCCGGTGCCGGTCAACGAACAGGCGCTCCGTGACATCGCGGAGCAGACCGGCGGCTCGTACCATCGTGCCACCTCCGGCGACGAACTGCGTTCGGTCTACCGGGGGCTCGGTAGCTCGATCGGCTACCGGACCGAATACCGGGAGGTCACCACCTGGTTCCTCGGGCTGTCCCTGGGGCTGGGATTCGCCGCGGCGGCGACGTCCCTGGCGTTCACGTCCCGGCTTCCCTGAGGGGATCGACGCCGACGAGGGGGTCAACCGGACGCCCCGGGGCAGGTCGACCCCGATCGGGCGGGAGCCGTCGCTATCCGCCTCGCTGGGTGGCTACGCTGACTAACGTGGGGCAGCTCGACGCGGCCGGAATCATCGATCCTCGACTACGTTCCTCCTATGCGCGGGCCCGGGCGCTCAATGCCGCCCACGGCCGCACGTACTACCTGGCCACCCTGCTGCTGCCAGGGTGGAAGCGGCCCCACGTCCACGCGCTGTACGGCTTCGCCCGCTACGCGGACGAGATCGTCGACGATCTCGACTCCACGCTGACCGAGGCCGAG